>DASWEH010000313.1:0-8925 GCA_036394895.1 Anaerolineales bacterium | reverse complement strand
GACCTTAAAGTTTTTATATCCAAAATGATTATTGATCTCATCCGAATATAATCCTGCCGCGTTGATGATCCATCGAGCCAGCACACTTTCTGTCTCGCTTGAAATGATATGGATATCATCTTCAGTCTTGATACTTTGCACCCGAAAATTCAGCTTTAGCGTTACACCATTAACGAGTGCTTGTGTCGCACAAGCTAAGGGAACGGTGAATGTACAAAGAATGCCTTCTCCGGGTACAGCCATCCCGCCAAGTGCACCGGAACCGAGATGAGGTTCTCGTTTGTAAACTTCATCGGCGCTAATCAGCCGAACATCCATTTCCCCGTTCTGATGCGCTTTATCCAATAGCTTCGGCAGAGTATCCCATTGGTCTTGGTTCCAGGCAATCAGCAAACCACCAATTCGCTCAAAGGGAATCCCTGCCTCGGGCATATAAGATTCCATCAACGGATAACTTCGTTTCAGCAGTGAAGCCTCAAGTGAACCGGGAGTGGCGTCGTACCCTGTATGCCAGATCGCCGTGCTGGCTTTCGATGTCCCCATCCCCACATCCGAATTTGCTTCGAGAAGGACTATCTTTAGTTGATAGCGTGAGAGTTCACGGGCAATGGCAGACCCTACTGCGCCTGCGCCGATGATTGCGATATCGTAGATATTTTCCATTTTCATCCGGTGGTCGAGACGCTGAGCGTCGAGACCACATCTTATAATTTTCTGTTTACTGGTTATCGCTGGTTTCGATACGTCCCGCAAAAAACACGCGGGACTACTCAGCCAGCGGATTGTTTTATGAATGATACGCCTTCACTGCTTCCAGTGCTTTATTCCACTGAGCCAGTTTCTTTTCTCTTTCTACAACTTGCATGTTCGGCGTATAAATCGTTTCGGACTTCCAATTTTCGGATAACTGATCAAAAGAAGTTCCCAGTGCTGAAACAGCAGCCAGATTGGCAATGCCAATGGCGGTCGCTTCCAAGGCGGAAGAGACACGCACTTCCAGATTCAACAAATCGGCGATCATTTGCATGAGATACGGATTACCTGAAGGGCCGCCATCCACTTTGAGATGCGGAGGGGCTTGCCCGGCATCCTGTGACATGGCGGTGACTACTTCATACACTCTACAGACGATCCCGTCTAACGTCGCGCGAACGATATCGTCTGAGGTGGTACTGCGATTCAATCCAAACATTGCGCCGCGCACATCAGTTCGCCAATGTGGGGCCGCGAGACCTTGCAACGCTGGAACAATGACGACACCTAAATCCGTCGAACGGTTCGCGGCATCATTGCTGGAGGCTGCATCGGGAATTACTTTCAAATTATCGCGCAACCATTGGACAGCGGAACCGGTAACAAAAATCCCGCCATCCAAGGCATAAGCGGTATGCCCGTCAAAATTCCAGCCGACCGTTGTGAGCAATCCATTGTTGGAAAGCCGAGGCTTACTACCGATATTCATCAACAGAAAACTGCCAGTTCCAAACGAGCACTTCATCTCTCCCGCGTTGAAACAGGCCTGACCAAACAACGCCGCTTGTTGGTCAACCAGCAAGGCGTGGAGAGGCAAGGGCTTTCCATTGCCAAAATCAATATCGCCAATATACCCGGCAGACGGCATGACTTGTGGCAACATACCACGTGGCACGTCGAATATGGACAACAATTCCTCATCCCACTCAAAACAATTCATGTCGAACAATAAAGTCCGCGAGGCCGTGGATGGATCGGTCACATGGTATTTGCCATTGGTGAGTGACCATATCACCCATGTTTCCGTCGTGCCAAATTTGAGCTTTCCCGCGTGGGCTTGTTCACGAATCTCTGGATAATTTTCAAATACCCATTTGAGTTTGGGGGCAGAGAAATAACTGTCGAGGAGTAGACCTGTCTTTTGGCGGAGCCGGTCCTGATCGACGTTTGGAGCAAGTTCCTCACACACAGATTGTCCGCGGGTATCCTGCCAGACGATGGCAGGAGTCACCGGTTCGCCTGTATCCTTATCCCAAACAATAAATGTTTCACCCTGATTATCAAACCCCACCGCAGCGATGTCGTATTTATCCAGTAACGGCGCACAAGCCTCTTGCACCGTGCGGACAATGTCAAACGGTTCCTGCTCCACCCACCCGGCTTGCGGAAAGCGCGCCGGCAATTGTGCAGAATTTTTCTCGATCAGCTCGCCTCGTTCGTTGACTACAACCGCAGTCGTCTGTGTTGTACCTTGGTCAATGCCCAGAAGATATCTCATCTGCCCTCCAATGAAACGCGGCATCCCACGAATGCGAGATGCCGCGTCTGATTCAGCGATGTGTACTAATCCCCTTCGCCGTATTTCTTTTCGATATCGGCGATCATCTTCTGACGCTGCGTAATCTTTTCACCTTCTGGGACGCCTTCAAATCGGTTACGAACGAAACCATACCAGAGAATTGGCATTACAATGACCAATGCTACTGTAAAATAGAATACCTTCTCATTGGGTGGGAAGAATCCCGTAATCGCTAGTAGAATGCCACCAAGAACCGCAACCACTGCATTTACTTTGGACCATGCACCGAGATTAAATGGTCCCTTTTGCTTCCAGGTTTTGCCCTCCGCTAGAAGACCAGCCGCGATCGGCATCACATAGGAAAGGTACATGAAGACCGCGCAGGCAACCGCCAAAACCAGGTAATAAGGGGCATATACCGTGGAAAGCAGCGCCAGGCCTGCCAAAGTCCAGGTGGCATACGTTGGTGTTCGGTAGGTTGTGTTAACGTGAGAGAGAAAGCCGGAGGCTGGCAAGCCGCCATCTCGGGCAAAGGCGAACATCATGCGCGCGCCGGAAGTCATGCCAGCCAAAGCACATATATAGTTCACAACCACCAGACCCACAGCGAGAAATAGTTTCAGAGCATAAGGCATGAGCGAGGCATCGTACATATAGTAGAACGCTCCCCAGCCCGCTTTCCCAGCTTCTTCTAGACTCGGCATCGTCAGCACGAAGGCTGCTACCATAACGAGACCAACTGTCCATGACCAGAACACAGCCTGCCACATGCCTTTGGGAACATTGACCTGGGCATCATGGGTTTCTTCAGATGTGTGCGCGGACGCATCGTACCCGGTGAGGGTATAGCATACATAGGACAGACCAAGCAGGAAAGCAAACGCCAGACTTGGATGGAATGGGAATACGCCGCCACCCGCGTCGCCCGTGAAGTTTGTGATCTTAAAGAGGCGGGAGAAATCCAGAGCAACCGGTGTGAAGACAAACAGAGCAATGATTAGCAGAATGGTGAGAGCAAAGATCAAGTAACCACTTAAATCCGTTAATGTTGTTGTAAGTTTGATACCATAGTGATTAAAGAGGGCCTGGGTGATCAGAACAATCGCTACGAAGATGAACTGATGCCAGTAGCCAAATCCTGAAGTATCCACTTTAAGCACTGTAGTAAGGAGAATATCCTTGAAAAACACTGCATATAACAACACATCTACTGAGGATACAACACATATCAAACCAACCAGGTTGAACCATGCTGTCGCCCAACCCCATGCTTTTCCACCGAGATGGGAACTCCAATGATACAAACCACCCGCCGTTGGGAAGGAGGAGGCGATCTGCCCCATACCAAAGGCAACGGTCATCGCGACCGCGCCACCAATCAGCCAGATAAGGAAAGCGCCTCCTGCACCAGCGGAATTGAAAGCGGCAGGAAATGCGGAAATGCCACCCGCCAGAATACAAATGATCGAGAACGAAATCGCGAAGTTCGAGAACCCGCTCATGCGGCGAGCGAGTTGCTGGGCATAACCCATGCTATGCAATACTTTCTTATCGTGTTCCTGCACTTTATCGGCCATTTCTTTCATCTCCTTTTGAATTGTGGAAAAGAATGTGATGGAAAGATCAGTTTTGCTGGCACTCTGTCATAGGTTCTGCCCTCCGAATCGGAAACAGATACTCCACCTAAACCGTTTGGACTTTTGATTTACAACCCACGCGATAGTAAAACGTGACGCAATTTTTCGAAGTAATCAATACATTAAATGTATGTACAGACAAATTCAATGGATAAGATTTATTAAATTTACCGCGTCTTCATCAGATAACAAGTGTTTGATCTCCAAAGCACAGAATTGGAGGAGGTGATGATCGAAGATTTCCGAAACTCACGTAGTATTTCTGCAAATCCAGAATATAATATCGCTAGAGGAGAGCGCCTCGCGCTCACAACCCAAACCCAAAGGAGAGAAGAGAATGAAGACAAGAAAGTTGTTGTTCAATCTGTTGACTCTGCTCGTGTTTGCGTCTCTATTGGCTGCGTGTGGAGGCGCCGCCACCACGCAGGCCCCACCGCCAACCGAGGCACCCGCGACGGAAATGCCAGCGACTGAAGCGCCTGCAACGGAGTCTCCCGCCGCAACCGAGGCCCCTGCAACTGAAGCGCCCGCAACGGAGGCACCTGCCGCAGATATGGATGCCTTGATTGCAGCGGCGAAAGAGGAAGGCACGCTCACCACGATCGCCTTGCCTCATGATTGGTGCAATTATGGGGAGGTCATTGACACCTTCAAATCGAAGTATGGTCTGGAAGTAAATGAGCTCACTCCGGATGCTGGCTCCGGCGATGAAGTGGAAGCGATCAAAGCCAATAAGGATAACAAAGGACCCCAGGCTCCGGATGTGATCGACGTGGGTTTCTCGTTCGGTGCATCTTCCAAGGAAGAAAACCTCATTCAGCCCTATAAAGTATCTACATGGGATAGCATTCCGGATGACGCCAAAGATCCGGATGGCTACTGGTATGGAGACTATTATGGTGTACTTTCCTTCCTTGTGAACACAGATGTTCAGCCCGATGTGCCGAAAGACTGGGCTGATCTGCTTGACCCGAAATACAACGGGCAGGTCGCTCTATCTGGTGATCCGCGCACTTCCAATCAGGCAATCCAATCCGTGTTTGCGGCATCTCTTGCCAACGGTGGTTCACTGGATGATGCCCAACCTGGTCTCGACTTCTTTGCGAAACTGAATCAAGCGGGCAATCTGGTACCTACGATCTCAAATAATGGTTTAGTCGCCAAGGGTGAAACCCCAGTCCGCATTACCTGGGACTACAACGCTCTCTCCGCGATTGATTCCTTTGCTGGCAACCCACAAGCTGAAGTAGTTGTTCCCACAAGCGGCCGCTTCGCAGGCGTCTATGTGCAAGCGATTAGCGCTTATGCTCCACATCCGAACGCTGCCAAGCTTTGGATGGAATTCCTATATTCCGATGAAGGACAGACTCTTTGGATGAAGGGCTACTGCCATCCAATCCGTGAAGTAGACATGCGCGACCGCGGCGTCATTCCTCCAGACTTGCTGGAGAAATTGCCGGATGTCTCGGGCGCAGTGTTTCCCACCCTTGACCAGTTGAATGCAGCCAGCGAACTCATCACCAAGAATTGGGACAGTGTAGTTGGTGCAGACGTGAAAGCCGCTCCATAAATCAATTCCATTTGTTTACGATCGTGAGACCCTGCCATTTGGCGGGGTCTCACTCCAATAGTGTAGGATGAGGTAGTTAAGAATATGACACAAACCAGCCTCTCTACTTCAAAAAAAATAGCGCCTGTCTCATTGGATTGGAAGAAATGGCTGGGCGTTATTCCGTTTTTCTTATTCGCAATTCTTTTCCTGCTATTGCCCTCTATGCGTTTATTTGTGGGCAGTTTTACAGATAATGAGGGGCGCTTCACGGTAGGGAATATCCTCCAGTTGTTTGAGCAAAAAAGTATCCTGGATGCCTATTGGTTGAGTATTCGCATCAGCGCGGTCACCGCGATTGGTGGCGGCATTTTCGGTTTTTTGCTGGCTTACGCTGTGACGGTGGGTGGTCTTCCCAGACCAATCCGTTCCATGCTGATTACATTTTCAGGGGTCGCATCAAACTTTGCAGGCGTGCCGCTAGCATTCGCATTTGTTGCCACCCTGGGACGAACTGGAATTATTACAGCCATTCTGAAAAATGTATTTCATATCAATATTTATCAGGCTGGGTTTAGCCTGTATAGTTTCATAGGTCTAAGCATCACATATATGTATTTTCAATTTCCATTGATGGTCTTGATCATGGCACCGGCCTTGGATGGGCTTAAGCGCGAGTGGCGGGAAGCAGCGGAAAATCTCGGCGCGACAACTTTTCAATATTGGACCCAAGTCGCCATGCCTATTCTGTTGCCATCCATCCTTGGAGCCATGATCCTCTTATTTGGAAATGCCTTTGGTGCCTACGCCACCGCTTATGCGCTGACCGGTGGAACCCTGCCAATTGTCACGATCCAGATCGGGGCGCAGATTCGAGGCGATGTTTTGCATAATCCAGGTCTGGGATACGCAATGGCCATGGGAATGGTCTTTATCATGGCGATTTCCCTGGCGGGTTATTCGTGGCTGCAGCGTATTTCTGAAAGGTGGTTACGATGAATCTTGCAAAGGTACAAACCCTAAGTAAAGTTTGTAAGCCAAGGCCTCAAAATCAGAAGATACCCGTGTGGAGTTGGTTCTGGTTTATTTTGGGAGCCCTGTATTTTATTTTGCCGCTTTATGCCACTTTGGAATTTTCGCTTCAGATGAAGCGAAATGAGATCACCCTGCTTGCCTACCAAAAAGCGTTTGAAGATCCGCAATTCATAAAAACATTTACCTACTCGAATGTTCTGGCATTGGCAACCATTATTGCCGGCATTGTACTGTTTGTACCCACAGCCTATTGGATTCGATTGCGCCTTCCTGAAGCACGGCGTCTTACAGAATTTATTACATTTCTGCCGTTCGTTGTGCCGGCGATCGTTCTGGTTTTCGGGCTAATCCGAATCTATAGCACACCGGTGAAAATCCCATTTACGGATATTGAAATTTTTCAACCAATGACAACAACGCATTTTGGCACGAATGTTTTGATCGTCGCAGGTTATATGGTTCTGGCAATGCCTTATCTATATCGTTCTGTCGATATCGGTATGCGCACGGTGGATGTACGCACGCTCACCGAAGCAGCGCAGAGCCTGGGTGCAAGTTGGTTTACGATCATTACCCGTGTCATCCTGCCCAACATCCGAGCCTCGTTATTGAGTGGAGCTTTGTTGACATTTGCTATTGTGGTAGGCGAAGTTACACTGGCTTCATTTCTAGGTGTGAACGCGTTTGGTCCTTATCTGTTTTTATTAGGACAGCATCTCGCCTATCAACCCGCTGCGCTTTCCTTTGTGACGTTCCTGCTCACCTGGATGGCGATGGGACTCATCCAATTATTCACCGGTGGTCAGGGACAAGCTGCTGGCGCTCATTAAATCATTCCAACGAGAAACCTCATGGCATACCTAACTCTTTCAAACATCTCCAAGCAGTTCGCTGACACATACGCCGTGCAAGACTTCAACCTTGATATTGACAAAGGCGAGTTTGTTTCCTTCCTGGGTCCCTCCGGTTGTGGCAAGACCACCACGCTGCGCATGGTGGCTGGGTTTGAAATTCCCACGTCGGGCAAGATCACATTAGATGGCGCAGACATTACGACCAAGGCCCCTAACCAGCGCCATGTCGGTATGGTCTTTCAATCCTATGCCCTCTTCCCTAACATGACTGTCTCGCAGAATATCGGGTTTGGTTTGCGCGTGCGCAAGGCAAGTGAAGCAGAGGTGAAAGATCGCGTAAAGGAAATGGTCAGTCTGGTGAACCTGGAAAAGCATGCCGACAAATATCCGTTCCAGCTTTCGGGTGGACAACAGCAGCGCGTCTCTCTGGCACGCGCCCTTGCCATTCGCCCGAACGTTCTCCTACTCGATGAACCACTCTCGGCTTTGGACGCGAAGATTCGCGTTTCCCTGCGGGCGGAAATTCGTTCCATCCAAAAAAGGTTGGGGATTACCGCCATCTTTGTTACGCACGACCAGGAAGAAGCGTTATCGATCTCTGATCGAATCGTTGTTATGTACGATGGAAATGTGGAACAGGTTGGCACGCCCTTTGATATCTACAATTTTCCCAGGACACCCTTCGTGGCGAATTTTGTTGGCTCATTAAATACTGCAGCGGCTGAAGTGATTGATCCAGAAAAGGGGCTTCTTAACATGGATGGTGTGCAATTGGTTTCCGCTGCAAAAATGGATGGATTGAAAAAAGGCGACAAGGTTCGCATCGCCATCCGCCCCGAGCGTTTCAGTTTTGCCTCTGACGGGAAGAAAGCCAATGTGTTGGCTTGCCAAATTGAGAACATCACGTTTCTTGGTTCGGTTGTCCGCGTTCACATCCTGATCGGCAAGACAAAGTTCACTATGGATACCTTCAACTACCCGTCCCTGGCACTGCCCCAGGTCGGCGAGATGAATCAAGTGACATGCTCAAAGGAAGCTGTGTTGATTTTGGGAGAAGCAACAAACTAAAGAGCTACCTTGTATCAACCTTGCGAAGGTTTACGCCGGGCGGCGTTCGCAAGGTTTTTATTTCGGCTTATCAGGAAGGAGAAGCAAGTTGTAGTCCCTCGGGCACTTGCATATCCGCAGAGATCAAGTCTGTGTAGTGGACGCGGATCCGTTCCTCTACTTCCTGTGAAAAAACGGTGGTGCTTGGCTTCGCCAAGATTTCGCGCACGCGCATCATCGCATGATCATGAATATCGTGTGCGCCTTTCTTTTCCCATTGTGTACGGGTATCGCGGTCTGAAAGCTTGGTAAGCAAACCAGCGGTCTTCATACGCTTCATGGTGTGAGGTTCAACAATGAAGGAACCACCCGGACCAATTTTCTTGATAATATCCACCGCCAGGTTTTCCTCGCTAAATTCTAGACCACGCTTCATGCGCTTGAGCATTTGAGCGATCTCATCATCGATCACTACTTTTGCAAAATCAAACGTCTTCAGTGCTTCCACTAGACCACCCATATTCAACATAT
>DASWEH010000312.1:0-7449 GCA_036394895.1 Anaerolineales bacterium | reverse complement strand
GCATGTTCATTTCAGTTTACCTTTTTATTCGACCTTATCAACCGATTCGCCCTCATACCCTAACTGCCCTTTCGTGAAGAAGATCAAAGCGAAGGCGATCATCCAGACCAAGGCAACGCTGAATTGAAAAGGACGCGCCATGTGATCGTCTGAAAGCAGGTTTGCCCAGGCGTTTTGTGAAGCGTGCATCAACGTCACGATGAGCAAGCTGCCTTTTGTCTTGTTGAAGACGAAGATAAAAACGAACACCATTGCAACTGAGAACGCGGAGAACCAATAGATGCCCACGGTCTGGAAAAAAGGATTCGTCTTGTCAAAAAACAATGGTATATGGAGTCCTACTTCCGGAATGACAAGAAGCAAACCTGCCAACAAGACCCCATAACGGGCTTGCAGCCGTGGGAGAGCGAATCCACGCCAGGCGATTTCTTCTGTATTCAACAGGACTCCCAGTACAATGAACACCACCAAGACAATTGCCGCGTTGACTAAAGACGAACCTGCTGCCGGGATCACAAGCATCGCGCCGCCAAAGAGAACGTGCAATCCCATTCCTCCAAGGATGATGGCTGCGATCAGGAACAAAGCGACAACGTACCATTGAAGGCCGACTCGCCAGATCAAAAAGCGGCGCAAGAGATCGCGAACGCCAACGCGCCCAGCGATGACGGCAGTGATCAGAACCGTCGCAATCCCGGGTGCCCAGCCTGTTAAGATCTGGACAATGAAGGCAACTGGTGATGGCATGGATAATACACCTTGAGAATCAATGACTTGTAGAATCAACCCTGACCATCCCAACACGAACAGAATGATGTACATTGAAAGCAAAGGCTGGCGTTTGATAAGAGCTTTGAAACCTGACTCTTTCATAGAAGCGACTGAAGAAACTGTAGACATCGCTTTATCTCCTTCCAAAGATTGATAGCAAAATCTTATAACCTTCGTTTCCCAACGCCATGAGGGTATTCTCACGAAAAGAACAGGAAATCGCGTTGGGAAACTTTCACAGCGCGATGTGATTTCCTTCCTGATCGGATGCCATCATCAGTGTTTACTCATTTGCTTGCCGCGTAAGAGTTTTGGGACCGTATATGAGGACGACCGCGATCGCAAAGATAACGATTATCGCGATGGAGTAGTAAAACGGCTGAATGGAATCATCCGTGAGCAGGTTAGACCAGGCATTCCCCGAGGCGTGAAAGAGCGTTACGATCAGCAAACTGCCTTTGGTGTTCAGGAACACCCAGGCAAAAATGACCGATAGCGCTATAGTGAAAATGGTGAACATCAAGGCACCAACCGATTTTCGGAAGTTCATTTCGCTGACGAAATAGTCCGGCGCGTGCAATAATGCTTCCGGGAGGGCTACCAGTAGGGCGGCCATCAAAGCATTGTTGTATCTTGCTTTCAAGAGCGGTAATGCCACCCCGCGCCAGGCAATCTCTTCCGTATTCGTTACAACACCAAACAAGAGAAACACCGCAAACTTGATAGGAATTTGCCAGAGCGGATCACCAGCAACAGGGATGACGGGTTTCGCACCACCAAACGCGGCATTCAAACTGTTTCCAGCAAGCATGTCGATCGCGTAAAAGGCAAGGATAAAAACGTACCACCATCCACTGACGCGCAGGATCAGAAAACGACTGAAGAGCTCGCGCAGTCCTTTGCGACCGCTTATGGCAACAGTCACAACCGCCGCAGCGACAGCAGGATGTAAGATCGACATGATGAACATCACCGAATCAGGTGTCTTGAAGGAGATCACGCCCCTTGCATAAAGGATATACAGGGTAGCATTGGTGAATTCCACGCCAAACATGATTAGATACATTGTGAGCAGCGGATGACGGGCGATCCAGCCCGCCGGTGCCGCAGCCTTCTCAGCTTGAGGAATTGCAATTCCAGTTGTCATTTCAGTCAATCCTTTCTATGAATGTTGTACGGCAAGCTGCTCCCCTCGGGGATACTTCGCGACCGTCTTGCCCTGCGTTGACGTGATCGCAACATCAAGATGTTTCGAGTGTACGCGGGACCCTTCCCATGAAGATGAGGCGCAGCTCATGAATTCATAAGGAAATTTTCCCAACCGCGCTGTGAGCACGCTCCCATTGTGATCTGTTTTTTGGTGAGACCCATTGTCCCTGCTGGTAAGCCTTCCGAAGCATGACGATCGCTGCAATCAATACAACTACCAACGTAATGACAGATGCCTCGACGCCAAGCGCTCCTCCTGTCAACAATTTGGGCCCATTGAGATTAGCCTGGAGTAATCCATGCAGCGCTTGGCCTGACTGTCCCGCAACACCCACGCCGAAAATACCATCATTGGCAAAGTCCCATGCCATATGCAAGCCGACCGCCATCCAAAGGCGGTGAGTCAATGCATAAGCCGCGGCGAGAACGATTCCAGCCTGGAGCGCTACCGAGAGCGCGCTGAAGAGAGTTGCGCCCGCGCTTGATAAATGAATCAACCCGAACAGCAGGGCGGAGATCATCAATGCCCACCATGTCCCCAGCCATTCTTCTGTCATGCGATAGATTACGGCGCGGAAGATCAACTCCTGCGCGAACGCACTGACAAACGCATCAGCCAACGCGCCAACCAGAGACAACAGTACAAAATCAATTCCGTTAACGCGGTAAAAACCTAATAGCCACAGGATCGCGATGATAAAACTGAACAAGCCAAAGCCGATCAATGCACCGAGTCCAATTTCCTGGAACGCATTTGACGAGCTTAGCTCAGTTAAGTCCCGTCTTTCGATAGAACGGACATAAATCCAGTAAGCAAAATAGGTCGCGGGTGTGATCAGAACAAAAGCCAATACATTGGCAAGCCCCAGATTTGTGATCGAGAACGCGGTGCGTAAAAGATCCAAAAGGGTCTGGCCAACGGTAATGCCAATGCCGACCAATACAACGGCGATGATGATGCGAACCGGAGGGAACTGTAATATTTTGTTCATAAAGTCTCCCAATTTTGTTATATGTTGAAGTTAGTTACCGTCCCGAAGGTTTCCTTGGAAGATCTTTCAACATAGCTCCAAGCTTCGGGACGTTCTAGATAATGTGAGTTACACCGTCTGAATCTGGACAGGCTTGCGCAGCAAATCAATGCCAAACCACAATGCCCAAATGGGAGCGAGGATGATGTACACAGAAAGTCCCACTAAGGCAAGACTTTCAATGCCCAGGATATTTCCGAATGAGTCGACAAGCGCTGAGATGCCCACGATTATGGTGATGATGCTGAAGGCTCGCCGTTCACTTCGCAAGAGCCAGCCAACGCCAAGGAACCAGATACCTACAAGAAGTTCACCGAGAATATTCCACATGCCTCCATATACAATGTTCCAAATTGCTCTAAAAACAGTTTCCAGCATGGGGCGCTGTTCTACTGAGGCTTGAGCATACGCATTAATCAATGGCGGCTGTACAACCGCTAAAGCGACTGCGCCGACCGCGCCAATGAGGATGTACCCCAAACCGCAAATCGTATAAAAGTGAACCCAGATGGGATTTTTCGACTTGAACCAGTGCTGAATAAAAAGCGCGATAGGCAAAAGTGGCAGATAGTATCCGAGCATATCCAATATCAATCCCCAGCGAAGCAGATTCGCCCTATTAACACCGACCGAGAGGAACATGACTGGATTGATCGGGAATTCCGAATTGAAATTGACTGGAATCCCTTGAAACATATTACTCGCCATGGCAGTAAAGAATGAAGCGATGGCTATGACCGCCGCGAATCGTTGAAATGAATAATTGCCGCTCACGGGTTGACTCCTGTCAATTCCTGAGTCAGGCCGGGCTGGGAGCGAGGTGCTTCATCCAACGCCCAAGCATGAACAACCAGGGCGGGGATAATAGGATCACAAGCAGGAATCCTGGGAAGATCCGTTCTGGAACCAGAATTCCAAACGCCATGATCCAACCTATCCAGCGGATGGGACGCGGCAGGTTTGAAGATTGGGGAAGGAGTGAGACCAATATCCAGCCAAACATCACGCCGAGCGAATCCATCCATTGCATGGCCATGCGTAAACCATCCATTGCGTTTGCCATAGGGATCAATGCAGCGCGAAGTGTTGGATCGGCTGTAAGATATACCATGCCGAGTCGAGGGAATACATAGGATGCAATCAATCCTTTGGTAAAGCCCATCAGCATTTGCCACGCACCACAAACGAGAATGAGATTCGCCTGCACAGGAAAGTTCACACGCAGAACCGTAAAGAGCGTCAGGAATGTAATAAATGCCAGGGCGTGAAACAATCCATCGAGAAAGACGACTGCGATGTACGGAATGGGCGACTTGCCCGCTGATTCAAGAAGCGTGGCAAAGTTGCTTGTGTCATCTCCGCCTCCCCCCAGGGCTATCACCAGAATGAAATAAAGGATCATATATGGACTGATGACCATCGTCCAGTTTGCGCCGAACCGCGCCCAGCGTTCATAGCCAAATGGGATTTGAAAATGTAAATCATCTGAAGTTGATTTAGCATGAAGAGTTGCAATATCGGTTGTCATTTGGTTTCGTCCTCTTTGTTCCTAGAATGGCTTGAAGATCATCAGCCATAAAACAATCGCTGGAATAATGTAGCCCACCACGACCATTGATGATGCACTCGTTTTCTTGAGCAGTGCAGCAACTTCATCAGAACTAGAGGGCGGTTCGGCTGGCAGATTTTTGCTGCCTTTCATATAGGGCAGACCCACAAGTCGCCTGAGCTCTTTGTAATGAGTCTCATTGAACATCGCCATATAGATAAAGACAAAAAGCATCAGCACGATAGATAGCCAAATGTAGCCTCTATTCCAAATATGGATCAGGAAAGGCAGGATGAGGCCGGTCAATCCCATGATGAGGAAGGAAACGCCCATCAGGATCATCGTCGACCAGGATAGATCGAGTAAGGCGCGGATACGAGAAAATTCCGTCTCCTTGCGGATCTGGAAAGTCATGGCCGCCGAAGTGCCATGCGCGAGGAAAAATGTGATTACTCCTAAAACGTGTACGAAAACCAGCCATCGAATCAATATGTTAAGCATGGGAAATTCCTTTCTGCTTGAAGGAGACTCTCATTGCGATGAACGTTTCGGATCGTAAGTAAGCTCATAAATAAATCCGTCCGGTGCGCGAAAGTGTGCCCAGGCATAACCGTCTTCCACTACTTCCGTAGGACCGATGAATTCGATTCCCTGTGATTCCATTTCGGCGCGGGCAGCGGCGATATCATCCACGAGAAAACCAGCGACACGGTTGGTGAAGAATGTGTTGTACGATGATTCATCCCCAAAGACTTCAACCCGGTCGCCGTTTGGCAAATCCATCACAACAAAGCCAGGTTCCTGATGAGTGATGTCAAGTCCCATGATGTTTTGATAGAGGTTCACCATCTCATCAAAATTTGAAGTGCGAGTGCCTAACCAAACAATTCCTTTGATTTCCATTGGACCTCTCCTCCTTGGGAGTATGAGCTGGTTGGGTCATCGGCGTTCAATCATTCATTTCGGGCGGCAGGTTTCCAGGTACGCCTGAGCAAAAGCGCAGCGAGAATCAACGTCACGAGAACCAGGATACCGTTCTCGCCAATCCAAATGTTTTGATGGGGATTCTGCGTTGCGAAAGTAAAGCCAGCGTTCATGAAAGAGTTCCAAGCGGTATGTACCATGACGGCGGGCCAAATACTTCCTGACTTAATCCGTACCCAAGCGAGAATGGCGCCAAGTGGTAGAACTTCAACCATCACTGTAGCCGCCGAGAGCCAGTGAGAGGGACCAACTAGTAATACACCGGCAAATACGACAGGCAAATGCCATGCCCCCCAGATTAACGATGTGAGCAGTATCGGCTGTGGGATGCGGGCCTGGATCATCCGAGGTAACAGATAGCCGCGCCAGCCGAGCTCCTCGCCTGTAGAGGTCGGAAGGCCCAGGAGCATAGCAGCAGTGGCCGCCAATGCAAAGATAACTCCCACTTGAACCAGAGGCGAACCAAGTGTCGCGAAAGAGGAAGGTGGACCAAATTTGGCGAGACCGCTTAGATATGCAAAGCCGTAGGCAATCGTTCCAACAACGAGAGGGAGCATGAACGCAAGCATATAGGCGCTTCTCATCCTGTTGCCATTCAAACGAAACGATACATCGGCAAAGCCTTCACGGCGCACCAGGCGGGTGATAATACTGGCAAGCCCAGGCGCGAACATCATGGGCCAGATAGAAAAATTCAATGGGAGCTCAGTCTTTATGAGAAACCAATAACCAAACAGCGACAGAGGTATCAGGAAACCTGCAAAGACGAGGAGTCCTTGTCGGGCACGGCGTACCTGCATTTCATCATCTGTAGTTGTTACAATACCAGGAGTTGCAACATTGATTGCCATTTCGAGTTATCCTTTCTATGAATAAGAATCGTTGATGTGTAATCCGCGTGCGGGCGTACCAAAACCGACCTATCTACTTTATAAGAACCTTCCCAAAATCTCATGACGCGACCGAAGGCAGCACCTCGGAAGGATTGTGTACCATCTTGCGCGCCTCTCTGATCGTGGCAACGATGTAAAGCAGACCACCAATGAGCGCGGTGATGCCACCTGCCACTCCCCAGCTCCCAGCATAATTTGGAAGCGCGAGCGCCGCTACTCCGAGGTAGATGAAGACCACTCCGGTAAGAATGCTCAGCGTCTGCCAACCAAGTCGCTTTGTGCTTGCCAAGAACATGGCAATGAGTAGGAACGAGCTGTGTTCAACGTCGGACACCCATTGGTTGGCTATGGCGTGCTCGCCACCCATGCCCTGAATCTGCCAGAGCTCCAGGCGCACCATGTAAGGCACCAAGAAAACTGCTGCCACCAGGCTGAACGCCAACAGAGGACGATTGAGCGGTCCTTCACGCGAAAAATCAAGGAGCGCCCGAGGGTTTGGATAGGCGACAACGACTAATGTCAACGTCACGATCACAAAAAGGAGCGATGGCTCAAAAGGAAGTACGATGAGTGCAGCACCGATGACTACCAAGGCCATAAACTGAATCAAGAGTGGGTTTTCGCGCGGTCGCCACAGTAAAGCCAGCAGGACCCCTCCGTTAAGAATGCCGGTAACAGCACCCCACATCGCCTCGTGCCAACGGTGGAGATCAGGGTTAAGTTGCCGAGGATCATCGTGCGGATACCAAGCCATCGACGCCCAAGGCGCTGCCAGCCGAAAGAGGTTCGTTAAGAGAAAATAGCCCACCAGGCCGGCGAGGATGGTAAAAATAATCCTGCGCCAGTCCCAGCGCTTCACTATTGATATTGCATTTGTAGACATATTACATTCTCCGATTAATAATACAGTTTTAAAGTTGGTTTCACATTGAGATGGCCAAACTATACGCTGCGATCCTCCCGCTGAAATGAGGCGTAGGTCATAGATTCATTGGGAAGTTTTCCCATTCCC
>DASWEH010000311.1:0-4984 GCA_036394895.1 Anaerolineales bacterium | reverse complement strand
ACATGAACGTCCGGCATTGCTCAATCAAAACAAGCGAAGCACGCCGCAGAGCGGCAGTGTGGACAAGCGAAGTGGCGCCCTTGGCGCCATGGATGAACCCAAAGTGTCATTCAAAACGATAAATTGGGGACGCCTATTCGGTTACCTGAAGCCTTATTGGGGAAAGATGGGTTTAGCCTTGTTAGCCTTATTGGCCTCGAGCGGTTTTGGTCTGGGCTTTCCACTGGTCATTGTACGTTTACTTGATTCAGTGACCAAAGCCAAAAGCTTTACTCCACTCAATAATCTTGCATTACTGCTGGTGGGTATCTTTTTGTTGCAAGCCATATTTACATCGGTACAATCGTATCTGCTCTCTTACATTGGTGAGCACATTGTCTTTGATTTGCGTACATCCTTGTATACCCAGTTGCAAAGACTCTCGCTTAGCTTTTACTCATCCCGCCGTGTCGGTGATATCGTTTCGCGCCTCTCCAGCGATGTGACACAGATGAGGACCGTCCTGACTAATAACCTGACCGGATTCCTTAGCCAGGTGCTGACCTTGATCGGCTCCATTGTCATCGTGCTGACCATGAATGCCCGTCTGACCCTCTTTATTCTGGCTTTGGTTCCTATTTTGATCGTAGTGGCAGGAGTCTTTGGCAGCCGATTGCAAAAAGCAAGCACGCAGATCCAGGATCAATTAGCCGATTCCACTGTGGTTGCCGAAGAAGGGCTACAGGGTATCCGCGTTGTGAAAAGCTTCGGACGCGAGGATTATGAAATCCAGCGTTATCACAATGCAATGGAAAAAACCTTCCTTGCCTCTTTGCGGATGGTGGTTTATAGCTCTGCGTTCGGGTCGCTGATGATGTTCCTGGGCTTTAGCACCATTGCCGCGATTATGTGGTATGGCGGGCGCGAAGTGATCTCTGGTCATTTGTCTTTGGCGATGATCACGGGCTTTCTGATGTACGGCATTTCGATTGCCGCCAGCCTGGGCGGGATGGCGGGACTGTATGCGCAACTTCGTTCAGCGATCGGCGGGGTGCAGCGCGTATTCGAGATTTTGTATACCAGCCCAACAATCCAGGATGAGCCGAATGCAGCGATCATGCCTTCGGCACGTGGTCAGATTTGTTTTGAGGATGTCTCTTTTACGTACGATGGAGAAGCTCCCGTTCTAAAGAATGTTTCCTTGGATATTCAGGCTGGTGAAATTCTGGCATTGGTTGGACCGAGTGGCGCCGGCAAGAGTACGATCTTCAACTTAATCCCCCGCTTCTACGATCCGACCGAGGGCTCGATCCGCCTCGATGGACATGATCTCCGCTCTGTGACTCAGCACAGCCTGCGCGAGCAAATTGGCATCGTCCCCCAAGAGACGATCCTGTTTGGTGGCACAATCCGTGAGAATATTCTTTATGGCCGGCTGGATGCGACCGAAGAAGAAATGATCGAAGCTGCAGATGCTGCTAACGCGCACGAATTCATCATGGCGTTTCCCAAGCAATACGAAACAATAGTAGGCGAACGCGGCATGAACCTAAGTGGCGGTCAGCGCCAGCGGGTTGCAATTGCACGTGCCATCCTGAAAGATCCAGCGATTCTCCTGTTAGATGAAGCCACTAGTTCGTTGGACAATGAATCGGAAGGCCTGGTCCAGGAAGCATTGGATCGCTTGATGCAAAATCGTACAACCGTGATCGTGGCACATCGGTTGAGCACGATCAAAGTTGCCCATCGTATCGCGGTTCTGGATATGGGCCGCATCGTTGAATTAGGTACGCACGATCAGTTAATGGAACTTAACGGTTTGTATGCGCGCCTGTATTCCATGCAGTTCAGAGATCCTGAAGAAGAATTAGCGGCACTGCGCGCAACGATGTCATCATCTAATTCCAATGGACATCGCGACAACACAAAATCAGCTGAGAAACCTGCAGGTATCTTGAATGCAATTCTGGGACGAAGCTAAACGAGAAAAGAAGAAAATTCATAAGAGAATTCAATTTTCAGTTGGCAAGCCAATTTCCGCCTACGAAGTGGTTTCGATTGAACTAAGGCGCTGCAATTCCTCTCCGGCAGGAGTGGAGTTGGGGTTAAGCTCGTATGCGCGGCTTAGGTCTTCAACTGCCCCATCCCTATCACCCAAAGCTGCTTTGGCCATCCCACGCCAATAGTAGGTTTCTTCCAGCACTGGTTTGTCCACATTGATCAACGTGCTATGGGCTAAATTAATGACATCCTGATAACGTCCCGTATAGTAATAGGCAGCGTAGGGACCATCCTGGTACCATAACAGACGCCAAGGACGCTCATCTTCAGGTAAAGAGGCATAGAGAGCAAAGGCAGCATCATATGCCTGAGCTGCGCCAGCATAATCCTGAAGATATACCAGGTTTGACCCCTGATTAAACCAGGCAAAGAACTGTTCCCGTCCGGTGAGAGTATTGGCTTCATTCAGCGCCAACTGGGCAGCGTATTGAAAATTCTGTAGTGGATCACTATTCGGGCCAAGGATTGATTGCAACTCCGCCGCACGGTCGCTCGGGAAGACAACAATGTAGACGAAATTGAAATGCCGCCAGAATTGACCGATCACTTCATAAGGCACACCATAGGCTTCAGGAGGACCTTCGTATGAGTCGTAAACTAGGAACTGTCCTTTGGCATCGTTGTAGCCACTGATCACTTGATAATGACCTAACCAGGCATCATCGTGTGGATCCAATCCCTTTTCAATCAACACCGGATAGCCAGCCGCCAATAAGCGCTTGAGCAACTCCAGGTCGCCGGCCACACGCCAGATTGCATCGAATTCTGTATTCTTCTCAACAAAATCAACAATCTCGAATGGGTTGACATTTTTGTCATCAATTTCGAAGCTCGGTCGCAGGTAAGTGCGAGTCTGATACTGGTCACCTTGCCAACCCCAATAAGATAGCACCATAGACAAGCTGGCCGGCGCGCAATTATTGAATTTCTGGTACTCGTGACGAATTCCATCCAGAGCAATACTTTCGGGCAGAGGCGTCGGGGTTGCACTAGGCAATGGGAGTGCAGTTTCTGTGATTGGGAAAGGCGTCGAGGTTGGCGTGGGAGCCATTGCGGTCAGGGTCGCCTGCACAATGGCGTCGACCTGTTCCTGCGGGACAAAGAGGACCTGCTCCGGCGGATTGAAATAGCGCTTGATCGCCACGCGTACATTTTCCACCCGCCAAGCGAGTCGGTCATGAATCGGCGGTACGTTGTAGGCGAAACCAGCCAGCAGGCATAGGGCCATCATCCCCAAAGTGAAGATTGCAAGAGAACGTTTGTACACGGATGGGATTATAACATTCAGGAAAATTTTCTATAGGCGCTCGCTTACGGACAAATCCACCATTAATTACTTACTCCCCTACCATCCATACATATAAATTCTTTGGTCCATGAACACCCAGTGTAACAGTCAACTCAATGTCCGCAGTGCGGCTGGGGCCTGTGATAAAGACAAGATAGTGGCTATCTTTTGCTTCAGCAAAGACCTGATGCATATCGGCACGCAACATCTCAGGACGGACAATTGCCAAATGGATTCTTGGTAGTAATGAAACAGCGCGCGGCTTTTCCGCAGACGAACGCAGGACGAGCGTCCCAGTTTCGGGGAGAAGGAAATCCGCTTCAGTAATGCCGAGGTCGCAGAGCGCCATTTCATGTTTGCTGGCATTTGGCGAGACCAATTCCACACCAAGGGCGTTGAGAATTTCAGTAATGCCCAGTTGCCTGAGGTAAGGAGTTTCCCACGCTGTCGCTTTCTTGATGTTTTGTTTTTCGACGAGCGTTTTCAAAGCAGAGTCAATTTCAGGCGTGGAAAGTTTTTGCCCTACGCCTGAGAGTTTTTTGATTTCATTCAAGAAGGTGTCGATTTCAGAGTCAATTGATTCAGGGAGGCGAGACTCATAAATAATGGGACGCGGACTGAGGGGCGTCTGAGCCGTGCGCCCTAAAGAGCGACGAACATTTTCGATCACGGGGTTGGTCATTGAGAAGAATCCTTCTTTTTGACGGAGCGCACGTTCGTCCACCAACTTCTAAAGCTGGCAGTGAACGGTGGCAGAGGGCGCGCTTTTGTCCAGCGGCTGAGGGGATAAGGTGCGTTAGGGATCCAATTCCCGCGCGTGAAGATCGACATGACTGTTGGCAAGAGCCGCGTGCCAAAACGATAGAGCCAGTTTTGAGCCAAGGCAAAGGAGGCAAAGTTTGCAGTGACACGGACAGGCGCAGGGAGAGTTGCTTCTGCAAATTCATCACCCTGTGCCACACGGCGGCGGAGATGACGAAGAATGGTTGGAATAGGAATTTTGACAGGACAGACATCTGCACAGGCACCACAGAGCGTGGACGCATACGGAAGCTCGCGCGCGGCTTGGGTGCCAAGCATTTGCGGTGAAAGGATGGCGCCGATTGGACCGGAGATAAACCAGCCATACGCAAAGCCACCTACGTTTTTATACACAGGACAAACATTGGCGCACGCGCCACAACGGATGCATTTGAGCACATCCCGCCCAACAGGATCTCTGAGAATTCTAGATCTCCCATTATCGAGCAGGATTAGATGAAATTCTTTGGGGCCGAACTCACCTTCTTCGCGGCGCGGACCGGTGATGAATTGTGTATACGTGGAAAGTTTTTGCCCGGTGGCAGAGCGCGCCAGTAATTTCAAAAATATGGTGAGTGATTCCCAATCAGGGATTACTTTGTCGATGCCGACAACGGCAACATGCAGATCAGGCATGGTGGTACACATACGTCCATTGCCTTCGTTCGTGACCATAACAAGCGTGCCCGTTTCTGCGATAAGAAAATTGCCGCCCGAGATTCCCATTTCGGCATTCAGAAATTTTTCGCGCAACACCTCACGTGCAATACGAGCCAGTTCGATGGGATCTGTAGGCGCGTGGATATCGAGTTTCTCACTGAACAAATCGGCAATCTCTTCCTTTTTGAGATGCAC
>DASWEH010000310.1:0-3083 GCA_036394895.1 Anaerolineales bacterium | reverse complement strand
ATAATAGCACTTAAACTGTGCCACCTCGATGTAATACGTAGCGCCCGCTGTGGCTCGCCACGTCACCTGTGCGTCTTGAGTAGCGAAGACACTATCATCACAAGCAACCAAAGTGAGATTGCCAAGCGAGGTTCCAGTCCATATAGCGATATAAGTATCATAAGTAAGAGCAGGGTTGCCACTAGGATCAGTTCCGATTGTATCCGCAGAGATGATGCCCTTGGTTGGCGCCGTATATTTGTACCAGATGGACTTGTAGCCTTGTGAGAGGGCAGATCCATCGCAAACAAGATCAGGATAGCCAATTGCGTCGGGATCACCAGCTTGTACATCAGCTTGAGAAGTGTCGACAGTATCTGAATAGGCAATACCGCCCACGACTGTGGCAGTCTCAAAATCATCGTTCGCTGGCGGCGGGGCAGCATAGGCTACGCTTATCCCCAAATTAAAAAGCAATAGTGCGAGCAGCAAGACAACCTGGAACCCCTTACGAAATGGATGGGAAAACAGTAGATTGTTCATGACTTCCTCCGGGAGTTAAAAAAGAAAACAATGATGATTATATCTCTGTTGTCCTGCTTGGATATTTTTTTGCTCATCTTCTCAATAACAAAATTGTTGGTTGTGATGGAGGATAGCTCATTCTCTGAGTCTTTTACAGATTACTCAAGGTGGAGGCCTTGCTGCTCGTAGCTATATAGTGAGCAAAGTGGAATTACATAGTGCCGCATAATTTACTTTATGTTTGAATTTCAGCCTACGAATCCATCTGAAAAGTAAAGTTAATAATGAGACAGGCGGTAAGTTACTCAGTCATTGCCAGTTGCAAGGTGTCGCGCCAATCTGGCAATCGTAACCCAAACTTCTCTTCAAAGAGCGCGCAGTCCAGCGCCGAAAACAGGGGTCGGACGGCCGGAGTCGGGAATTCTTCGCTTGAGGCGGGCTCAATGGCTTGAACAATCTGCTCCGACCGCGCTGGATCATTAGCGAGGATTTGCTTTGCCCATTCGTAACGGGATGTGAATCCACCGCCCGTCAGATGATAAATGCCGCCTCGTTCACAGATCGCTTCGTAGAGATCCTTTTTATTTTCCGCCAGTACAAAACCTGTCACCTCTGCGAGCGTGCGCGCCCACGTAGGGCTGCTGATCTGATCGCTCACCACCTTCAAATTCTTGTTTTGGCGCGACCACTTTAGCACCTTGTTGACAAAACTATTTCCCCGCAGGCTATAGACCCAACTGGTCCGTAAAATCAAATACGCCTCGCCCGCCTGTTTGATATTTTCTTCGCCTGCCAACTTGCTTTTCCCATACACATTCAATGGATGGGTCGGATCACTTTCTTTATAGGTGGAACCTTTCCTGCCATCGAAGACATAGTCGGTTGAATAATGGACGAACACCGCCTCGAGTTTGCGCGACATCTCAGCCATAATGCCTGGTGCCAGCGCGTTGATCTTCATGGCCAGCTCGTTCTCTTTTTCAGACAGATCGACATCCGTGTAGGCGGAGGCATTAATGATTAAGTCTGGTTTCAATTCATCAATCGTTTTCTGGATGGCACGTAGATCACAAATGTCCAAATCTTCGCGATCCATCGAAATGACCTCTCCCAAAATGGGAAGGATTCGCTGGAATTCCCAGCCCAGTTGTCCGTTCTTACCGAAAAGAAGGGTTTTCATTCTTTATTTAAAGTTCTTCGAAAATTTCTGCTTCTGAGAGCAAGTTGCCAACTCTATCTCTGGATGACAAGGCAGGCGACCCATCCTTTAGGGGCCACTGAATATTGATGGTTGGGTCATTCCAGAGGATTGACCGTTCCCACTCAGGAGCATAATAATCCGTCGCCTTGTAAAGTAATTCGGCTTCCGGGCTGGTGACATAAAATCCATGGGCGAATCCGATTGGCACCCATAACATTTGTTTGTTATCGGCTGATAAATAGGCACCAAACCATTTCCCAAAGGTAGGGGAATGTTTCCTTATATCCACCGCCACGTCAAATATTTCTCCTGCAACCACCCGTAGCAGTTTTCCCTGCGGTTGCCGAATTTGATAATGCAAACCGCGCAAGACGCCCTGGCAGGACTTGGAATGATTATCCTGCACAAAATCGAATGGAATACCTGCTTCAGAGAACTTCTTTTTCTGGTAACTTTCCAAAAAAAAGCCCCTTTCGTCAGGGAACACTTTTGGTTCGATCAGCAGAACATCGGGGAGAGAGGTGGGAATAAATTTCAAAATAATTTCCTTGTTTAGATTTTCGGTTACGAAGACAATTAACACTATTGAAAGAAATTTCGATAAACGGGCATATTATAGCCGCGTTTGATTGACATTTTTTTTGCCCTGGTCTAGACTCGTCTCATGCTTGCGCGTGTCTATTCCTGTGCTGTCATTGGACTTGAAGGCGTCATCGTTGAAGTGGAGGTGGACTATTCCAACGGATTGCCCGGTGTCACGATCGTTGGCTTGCCAGATGCCGCCGTGCAGGAAAGCCGCGAACGCGTCCAAACGGCTGTAAAAAACGCAGGCTTGAATTTCCCGCGTCATCGCGTGGTGGTCAATTTGGCGCCAGCTTCGGTGCGCAAGGAAGGTCCCGCCTATGATCTGCCGATCGCGCTGGGGGTCATGATGCTGGCAGGTTTTCTTCCGCATGATGTGGTGGAAGGCACCATTGTGGTTGGCGAACTTTCCCTGGATGGGATCGTGCGTCATACGCGCGGTGTCTTACCGATGGCTGCCACAGCTCGCGCCAATGGATTCAAGCGGATGTTCGCGCCTGAAGTGGACGCTCCCGAAGCGGCCCTGATCCCGGACCTTGAAATCATCCCGGTTAAGTCGCTTACCGATCTTTACAAACATTTATCGGGTCGCTGTTTGATTGAGCCGTACCAACCCTCTAGCGATGAGCTGGAGACGTTGTTCGTTCCCACGGACTTTGGCGAAGTCAAAGGACAGGAGCACGTCAAGCGCGCGTTGGAAGTGGCAGCGGCAGGAGGACATAACGTTATTATGATTGGTTCTCCGGGAGCTGGTAAAACACTGCTAGCGCGTGCCATGCCCGGGATCTTGCCTGAG
>DASWEH010000309.1:0-2639 GCA_036394895.1 Anaerolineales bacterium | reverse complement strand
AAGAGATCGCCAAATACCGCGCTGCCCGTCGCATCTGGGCACGCGAGATGCGCGAAACGTTCAAAGCAAAAAATCCGCGTTCATGGCTCATGCGCTTCCACACACAGACGGCGGGAGTCTCGCTCACCGCACAACAACCTGAGAATAACGTGGTGCGTGTTGCCCTACAAGCTCTCGCCGCCGTCCTCGGCGGCACACAAAGCCTGCATACCAATTCACTCGATGAAGCATTGGCGCTTCCCTCTCAACATGCAGTGACCATCGCATTGCGCACGCAACAAATTATCGCAGAAGAGTCAGGAGTGGCAAACACGGTCGATCCGCTGGGAGGCAGTTTCTTCGTCGAGGCAATGACCGACCGCATGGAAAAGGAAACCTATGATTATTTCCGCCGCGTCGAAGACTTAGGTGGTGTTATTCCTGCCATCGAAAAAGGATTTTTCCAAAGTGAGATTGCGGATGCAGCCTATCGTTATCAACGCGAAATTGATAAAGGCATCCGTAAAATTGTCGGCGTGAATGCCTATGCAGAAAAGAAACCACTGACGATCCCGATCCTTGAAATGGATCCACAAGGCTATCAAAGACAAGTGCAACGCCTTGAGGAACTTCGTAAAACGCGCGATAACGGACGAGTCGGTCAGACACTGGATAAACTCCGCGTTGCCATGGAAGGGACGGAAAATACCATGCCCTATCTCATGGAAGCCGTCCATGCCTATGCAACGCTGGGTGAGATCATCCAAGTGATGAAAGAAGTGTTTGGAGTGTATGAAGAACCAACGATGATATGACTCTCTCTTTAGCGCAAGCCGCCGCCTAGAGCAAGAATGAAATCTAAAAACAAAGGTGTTGCAATCAAGCAACGCCTTTGTTTTTGCCTGACACAAAACTTGTAACATCAAGCCCTCTTACCTTTTCTACCTGTAAAGTTGTAAAATAAAGGGAATTAAAATATCATCACTAAAGCTGCTTGGAGGCAGATATGAGTACAAAGAAAACTGGCGTGATTGGCATTCTAACTGGCGGAGGTGACGTTCCGGGACTCAACCCAGCGATCCGCGCCGTGACGATCCGGGCGACGCGCGAAGGCTATAAGGTAATTGGCATCCGCCGCGGCTGGGCAGGATTGATCGATGTGGTTCGCGATCCGCAAGCGGATAACAGCAATAACTTCCAGATATTGACTGAGGAAGTCGTCAATCGAGCGGGACGGACCGGGGGCACCTTCCTGCATACGTCGCGCACGAATCCTTCGAAAGTCAGGCGTGATCGTCTTCCGCCTGCACTTCAGGAAAAATATACAGATGATGTCAATGACCTGACTGAAGAAGTTCTGAAAAACATTGATTTCCTTGGCATTGATTATCTTATTCCAATTGGTGGAGATGATACGCTTAGTTATGGTGTTCGCATGTACCAGGAGGGCGTGAAGGTCGTTGCTATACCCAAAACAATGGACAACGATGTACCAGGCACAGACTATTGTATTGGTTTCAGCACGTGTGTGACTCGTACGATTGAGCTTGCAAACAGCCTGCGCACTGTTGGTGGTTCACATGAGCGTGTTGTGGTGTTGGAAGTATTTGGAAGATATGCCGGGTTTACAGCCATGCTCCCAACCATGGCAGGCGCAGCCCATCGCTGTGTAATCCCTGAATACAAATTTGATATGGAACGGCTGACTGAATTATTGATGCATGACCGTGCCCTTAACCCAAGCCGTTATTCGGTTGTTTTAGTATCAGAAGGCGCGATGTTCGAAGGTGGGGAAATGGTTTTCACAGACAGGACCACAGACGCCTTTGGTCATATGAAACTGGGAGGGATTGGCGACCTCATTTCAGCACGCATTAAGGAATCGACCGCCAAATATAACAATGGTCGCATGGTGGATACTGTGAATCAGAAACTGGGTTATCTTGTGCGTTGTGGTGACCCGGATGCCATTGATTCGATTGTCCCCATGGCGTATGGAAATCTCGCGCTCGACCTTGTGCTCAAGAGAGTGCACGGGCGGCTAGTAGTGCTCAAGAATGGGCGTTACGATAATATCCCTGTTGATATTGTGACGAGCAGAAAGAAGACTGTCAACGTAGAACGTTTCTATAACACGGATCGCTTGCGACCGAAATTCGAAAGCTTCGAAATGACCCCGCTATTCATTATGACGAGTGATGCGATCTAATACAAAGCCCAAGGTGTAAACAAAAAGTGCGGACCATGATCCGCACTTTTTGTTATTGTTCTTCGCGTTTGATCTGGAATGAATCAAAATCCCGTGCGACGGAGGTGTTTGGGAAAATCGCTTGAGCCTCTTTTAGAACATCCTTCTCGCGATATCTGCGCGAGATATGAGTAAGGATCAATTTTTTCACCCCAGCCTTGATCGCCAACTCCGCGCCCTGACGCGCCGTCAGATGGGAAAACTGCCGCGCCATCTCCGCTTCCTCTTCAATATAGGTGGATTCGATGACGAGCGCATCCGCGTCCGTACAGGCTTCGAGCAGGTCATCTGTTTTTCCTGTATCCCCAACGACAACAAGTTTCACGCCCTTTTGAACTGGACCCAGCACATCGTCCGGGTGGATACGTTTGCCATTCGCCAAAGTGATTTCTCGACCAGCCACCAAGTCCCG
>DASWEH010000308.1:0-6275 GCA_036394895.1 Anaerolineales bacterium | reverse complement strand
ATCTGGCGGCTATCGGCGCGACGACCATCATCCTCATTATGGCAGCCAATACTGCTTTTGCTGATTTTCCCCGCCTTGGAGCTTTGCATGCGGGTGACGGCTTTTTACCGCGACAACTCACATTCCGCGGAAGCCGTCTTGTTTACTCTAACGGAATTGTAACGTTGGCTATCATCGCTTCGCTGTTGATTATCATCTTCAAGGCCAGCGTAACGCGTCTTATTCCGCTTTATGCGATAGGTGTGTTTCTTTCATTCACGCTATCACAAACGGGGATGGCGCGTCGCTGGTGGAGGGTGGGACACCTCAAGCCAGGCCAGGAAATCGTAGACCCAGGTTCCACACTCAAATACGAGTCGGGCTGGCAATACAAAATGGTTATCAATGGATTTGGCGCGGTCTGTACAGCAATCGTGATGGTTGTGTTTGCAGTCACAAAATTTCGCGACGGTGCGTGGATCATTCTCGTTCTGGTCCCTCTGCTAGTGACCATTTTCTTTACCATTCATCATCACTATAAGGATCTTGCTAGGCATCTTTCGCTTGAAAAGTTCAGTGGCCTGCCCGCCCGCCACACGCGTCACCGTGTGATCATGCCTGTCAGCAGCATTCAACAGGGAACAATGGAAGCTTTGCGCTACGCCAAACTGCTTTCAGATGATGTTACAGCCGTTCATGTTTCAATTGATGATGTAGAAGCCGAAAAAGTCCAGAAGAAGTGGAAAATATGGGGAGAGGGGACACGCCTGGTCATTCTCGATTCTCCATTCCGCCTCTTCATTGAGCCTTTGCTCAAATACCTGGAAGAGATCATTGACAATCGCCAGCCAAATGAGACCGTTACGATTGTTGTCCCGCAATTTATTCCATCGAAACGGTGGCACAATGCCCTCCATATGCGGACGGCAAACGTCTTGCGCCAGGAACTGTTATCGAAACATGGCGTGGTGGTTACTGATGTTCCGTA
This sequence comes from Anaerolineales bacterium, assembly GCA_036394895.1. Taxonomy (GTDB): domain Bacteria; phylum Chloroflexota; class Anaerolineae; order Anaerolineales; family Villigracilaceae; genus Defluviilinea. The sequence continues at coordinate 5,308 of DASWEH010000308.1, read as the reverse complement.
TCGTGTATATAATAATGAGGAGAAGGAGCAGCGCTTATGAATTTCATTATTGTTGGATGTGGACGCGTGGGGGCCGAGTTATGCTATCACTTGTTCAAGAGGGGGCACCAGATCGTCGTTGTGGATATTAACAGGGATGCTTTTAATCGTCTCCACCCTGACTTTCGTGGGCGTACCCTCGAAGGTGAAGGTCTTGCAGAAGGTGTATTGGAGCGAGCGGGTATTCATGAAGCGGATGGGCTGGCGGCAGTGACAAATTCAGATACCTTGAATGCAGTTGTGGCTCACGCCGCGCGCATCATATACAATGTCCCGAACGTGGTCGCACGCAACTATGATCCCAATCTGCGCACAGTCATTGAGGCGTTTGGTTTGCAGACCGTTGGTTCCACCTACTGGGGCGCGCAGCGTGTGGAGGAACTACTGATGAATCCATCCCAGAGAATGGTCTATTCAGCCGGGAACGGCGAAGTCGAAGTGTATGAAGTGCAGATCCCTGAGGAGTGGGATGGTCGTACATTGGGAGATCTGTTGGGGCCACTCCAGCAATGCTATCCCGTCGCTTTATCGCGGGCTGGTCACGCCCTCTTGCCCGAACCAACGATGAGGTTGCAGACTGGTGACATGCTTGATATTGGCTCTACGTTTGAAGGCATCGGTGAGTTGACAGCACGTCTTTCCCAAAAGGCGGAGGCTTAAATGAATGTATTAATTTCTGGCGGTGGGCGCACGGGAGCGCGTCTTGCCAACTTATTGATCAACCAGAATTACCAAGTACGTCTTATTGAAAATCGGCGCGAACTATTGGGATATTTGCACCAGGAATTGCCAACGGAAGTGATTTATGAAGGCAACCCGGTGGATCCCAGCGTTCTTGAAGCGGCAGGGGTCCGTGAAGTACATGCCCTGGCGGCAGTAACCAGTAATGATTCCACCAATCTGGCGATTTGCTATCTGGGCAAAACCTTGTTTGATGTCCCACGCACCATCGCCCGCGTGAACAATCCCAATAATGCCTGGCTGTTCAATGAGAATTTCCTCGTAGATGTAGCGCTGAACTCAGCAGATGTCTTTGCACATCTTATTCAGGAAGAGATGTCACTGGGTGATATGATGACGATCTTCAAGATTCGCCGCGGGAATTACTCAGTAATTGAGGAAAAGATCCCTGCGGGTGCAAAGGCAATCGGCATCCCGCTTAAAGATATGGATCTAGCGGAGCATTGCGTCATTGCTGCCATTATTCGAGATGGTGTCATGACGCTGCCACGCGGCGACAGTACCTTGCAGGCCGAGGATGAGATCATAGCCGTGGCCAGCGCTGAAGGCGCGCAGAAACTTTCGGATCTACTGGCATTCCCTGTCTACCCGATGAGGAATGGAAAGAAGAAAGAATAACGACAAAACGAAATTGACCGAATCAGAACCCTTACGGTATAATGTCGTGCCGGTCTTGGAAACCGGATTTATTCTGTAAATACCTAAACCAGCCTGCAAGTGCTGATGTTTAGAGAAATACTGGAAGCAGTTATTTTCAAAGCGAGGAACGAAAAATGGTGAAACGTACGTATCAACCGAAGATCCGCCGCCGCGTGCGCGTGCATGGTTTTCGCAAGCGCATGGCGACTGCTGATGGGCGTGCCGTCCTGAAACGCCGACGTCTGCGCGGCCGCCATCAGTTAACGGTGACTGCCAACAAGCACGTTAAGAAAGTCCGCTGGTAAGCGGACATTGAGTTCGAGCAGGTTCGAGGGTACGGGTGCAGAGAAAGTTCCGTCTGACCCGCTCCGAAGACTTCAAGCGGGTGCGGCGTTCCGGCAAGTCCTATGCCCACCCGCTTGTTGTGTTGATAGTGCAGACTCATGACAAGCGAAGCAGTCCTGTGGACCAGCCGCGTGTAAAGATCGGTGTTGCGGCGGGGAGAACGGTGGGAACAGCTGTTTATCGGAACCGCGCCAAACGTCTCCTGCGTGAAGCGATGCGGACTCTGATCCCGAACATCGCCTCAGGCTTTGACTTGATCCTGATTGCCCGCCCCGGACTTGTATCTGCAACTTTGGAAGAAACCCGGCAAGCTCTGCTCATTCTTCTGCAACGTGCACAAATCTTGACCCCTTTGAATGAATCCTGAATCTCATTTGCATGATTATTCGAATGAACCGCGTCTGCGGGATTTGCCGCGTACCCTCCCCAATTGGCCGCGCATTGGAATCCTTGCGCTGATTCGGCTCTATCAAATGACCATCTCGCGTGGCCTGCCAGAAAATACCTGCCGCTTTTATCCATCTTGTTCGCATTATGGGTATCAGGCGGTCTATAAATATGGCGCCATTAAAGGTTCAGCGATGGCTACTTGGCGGGTGTTAAGATGCAATCCGTTCAACCCCGGGGGCTACGATCCCGTCCCATAGGAGTATTGTTTTTTCAATGAGAAAGAAACTGATTATTGTAACCATGATCCTGTTTGGCGCTGTCTTTTTGAGCGCATGTGCAGGTGGTGCTGTCCGGGGTATGAGTTGGCCCGGTCTGGCGACGGATGGGCAAACCGCTTATCTGGCTGATGGTCCTTTTGTATATGCTGTGAACCTGAGTAATGGCAGCGAACTCTGGAGATATCCGGGCAGCCGCAATGGCAAATTGACGTTTTACTCGGCCCCGGCCATTACCCCGGATGGATTGGTCATCGTAGGCAGCGCTGGCACTGACCACAGCCTCATCGCTCTCAACCCCGCTGACATCAACCCGGACACCAAGGCTCCCGTGGAAGCCTGGAAGTTCAGTGGTGCCAAGGATCATTGGGTGGCTGCGCCGCTGGTGGTGAATAACAAGTTGTTCGCTGTGAACTCCGACGGTAATCTTTACGTTCTGGATTTGCAGGATGGAAAATCTGTAAAAGAAGCAACCGTCGTCAAATTGAAGGGGCGCCTCTGGGCACAACCAACTACAGACGGTGAACGTGTTTATGTCACTTCGCTCGATCATAGTGTTTTTGCTATAAATATTGAAACGTATGATGTCGTCTGGCATGAAGATCTTGGCGGTGCTGTGCCTGGTTCGGCTGTCCTGGGCCCGGATGGCATGTTATATGTTGGCTCACTTGCCTCCAAACTCGAAAGGTTCGATCCTGCCACCGGAAACCATCAGTCCGTGCTGGACGCAAAAAACTGGGTCTGGAGCACGCCTTCTCTGGAAGGTGATACACTTTACTTTGGTGATGTAGATGGTAATTTCTATTCGTTTAATACATCTACAGGCAAAATAAATTGGAATCCTGTGAAGCCAGATGGTCCCATCACTGCCAGTCCATTGGTAGAAGGCGACCACGTTCTGCTTGTCACAGAATCGGGTTCGATCTTTGCCGTAGGCAATGATGGCAAAGTGCTTTGGACACAGCAAATTGGCGGTAAGATTTATACGACACCCGTTGCCGCCGGCGATTTGACCATTGTCTCACCCCTGGAAACAGACTTTTACCTCGCAGCATTAGATGCGAATGGACGCCAGGTTTGGACGTTCACTCCGAAAAATTAGAGGAACTATGTGGGATCTTTTTATCTCCATTTTTGTCAATGTGTTGATATGGATCTACGATGTCGTGGGTAATAACTTTGGCCTGGCGATCATCCTGTTTACGATCTTGATCCGTATCGTTACGTGGCCGCTCAATGCCCAACAAATCAAGGGTGCAGCTGCCATGCAGGAATTGCAGAACGATAAGGATTGGCAGGCGATTCAAAAGAAATATGCCAAGGATAAGGAAAAGCTTGCTCAGGAACAAATGCGCGTGTATCGCGAAAAGGGCATCAACCCTTTTGGTTCCTGTCTGCCCACGCTGATTCAATTCCCGATCATCATTGCCTTGTATCAAAGTATTATCCGGGCATTGGCTTCTACACCTCTGGATCTGCTGCGACTCTCACGCAGCATTTCTCTTCCCAATGTTTCCGATCTCATTCCATTAAACAGTAAATTTCTATGGATGGACCTTGGTCAACCTGAATCCGTTGCGATCTTCGGGTTTGCCCTCCCAACTCTGGCATTAATCGTTGCTCTCACCACGTACGTGCAAGCCAAATTGACCATGCCTGCCTCGACCACCCCAGGAGATCAGAGTGCCGCAATGAGTGGCATGATGAGCATTTATATGCCGCTGTTGCTTGGCTACTTTGCTCTCACATTTGCTTCTGGGCTTTCGATCTATTTCATCACCAGCAACATTTTGGGCATTGTTCAATACGCCATGCGAGGCAAGGCGAATTGGGGAAGTCTGATTCCCAGTTTTTTGAAAAGGAAATAAGGAGGCGGGATGAATCAAAGAACAACGTTGGAAGTCATTGCACCTACTGTTGAAGAAGCTATCGCCCAGGGACTTACCGAACTCGGTCTTACTGCGGATGCGGTCAGCGTGGAGGTGTTAGACGCCGGCAACAAAGGTTTGTTCGGATTGGGAAAGCCACAAGTGCGCGTTCGTTTGACGGTGAATCCCCCGCCAGGGAGCAGGGCGATGAATGTCCAAAAGGAAGTAGCTCCCAAGCCTCAGCCCAAGCCGGAGCGTGTCGAGATGAAGCCAGAACCAGCTCCTGTTACATCATCTCCTCCTGCGAACGAGGTCGAGGCTCAACCCGAACATGACGCGTTGCTTGACCGCACTGAGTCTGTTGTCTCAAGAATGCTCCACTTGCTGGATCTCCAGGCGCAGGTCTCTGCTCATTATGGTCCCACCGAACGCGACGGGCGCCGCAATATCCAGGTGGATATTCGCGGTAGTGACTTGAGCGTGCTCATCGGACGTCGCTCGGAAACATTGAGCGCCTTCCAATATATCGCCTCGCTCATCGTGGGCAAGGAAGAGCAGCAGTTTGTGCAACTGACGGTGGATGTGGAAGGCTATCGGGATCGGCGTGAGAAGCAATTGGTCCAGATGGCACAGCGTATGGCTGACCAGGTGTCCAAAAGCGGACGACGCCAGACACTTGAGCCTATGCCTTCTGCCGAACGACGCATCATCCATATTGCGTTGCGCGATCATCCTGATGTGAAGACAGAAAGCACAGGCGAAGAACCATACCGGAAGGTAATGATCCTCCCGAAAGATGGATAACCCGTAGGGGCAGGTCTTCGCGGAGCACTCCCGAAGGGAGCAGACCTGCCCCTTTTCATCTGCCTATCGTGTAGCAATGGGGAGATAAGCGAGGGGTCTCACGGTATAATTCATTTATGTCCGATCTTGTTGTATTGGAACCCGTGGATTACCTGGTGATTGGTCATGCCGCGCATGATCTGACGCCGGAAGGTCCGCGTTTGGGTG
>DASWEH010000307.1:0-4605 GCA_036394895.1 Anaerolineales bacterium | reverse complement strand
ACAACACGGCCTAACTCACGCATGCCCTGAACGGGATTGGGGACCGAGCAAAAAACACATGTCGTGATTGCTGCATCAAAACTATGATCGGGATAGGTCAAGTGCTGGGCATCCATAAGTTGGAGATCAACGCTCGCTCCCAGTTCCTGTGCACGGCGCTTTGCGCGTTCCAACATTTGCTCACTCAGATCCACTGCAGTCACCTGGCACTCCTTCGGGTAGTATGGGATGTTGGCACCCGTGCCAACTCCTAACTCCAAAATGCGACCACCTTTGATTCGTGACCACAACATTTGGCGAAATTTCTTGAACACGTATTCTTCGGCAATATAGGTTCGCAGATCGTAAATTGCGGCCAGCCGGTCATAGCGACGCCGGGTTAGGCTCGTTTCACGGTCCAAAGATGACGCTATTTGTGGGTTCGACATAGTCATTGCACACCTCCAGTATCAATCGTTTGCAACAGCAACGGATGAGTCAGAGTGGGGGAACATGAGCAGATGACGAACAGATGCCTCCAAAGACTGATGTGAGCGCGTTTCCATTGGTGTTGAGAAAGAAATCCAGGTTTTTCCATCCTGGCCGTGAATGACGAGAGTCGCCGGCTCCTCTTGCTTGCCATAAACAAGGAGGATCACCAGTTGGCAACTGCATTGTTCCGTTCCATGATGTGGACAGGAACAATCCGGATGGGCGAGGCGAGCGATTTGCAGGTCGAAGGTCGGCACCACACGTAAGCCGGCGCGTGACAGACTCTCGCGAACCCATACATCCACCTGTTCACAAGTTTTGCTAAGAGTCAGAAATGGTAAGGGCATGCTCATTCGTTATTCCTGTCGTTCTGAGTATAGGCGGATGGATGGGAAAGCCGAAGCGCCAAATCCCCCATTTCGCTGTAGGCATTTTTGCGTATGGAAGACATATTCATGCTGGTCTTGTATAAAGCCTCGGGGCTGCTTTCGAAACAGCCCCGTACTGGAAAATGCAAGTGGTAGAAAGATCAAACTGTAGCCAGGATCAAAAGTCCCATCACGACAACGCCACCACCAAGCGCCAGCCGCACCCATTCTTTGTGATGCAAATTCCAATGGGCCAATCGATTCAGCGTTGGACGGGCGGATGCAGCAATGAGGATTACCACCAGGGGCAGCACAAAGATCAGGTTATAAAGCACCAGATATCCATAGCCGAGCAATGCAGACGGCTGTAGTGCAAGCAGACTCAAAACGCCCAGATAGACCGCGCCACTGCAAGGGACCGTACATAGCCCAATCAGGAAGCCACCGATAATCAGCGCCGGTATCGTAGCTTTCTTTGCCATTTGTCGCGCCATGGTACCAACCTGGCCTGGAGCCTGCAGCTTCCAACCCACGTCAGGGAGGAAGAAATCTTTCAGCATCCACAACCCAAAGAGGATTGCAGCGAGCGCGCCAAATCTTGCAGGTAAATGCTGCCGGGTGAAGAAATCGAGCGCCTTCAGCAAACCCACGCCCAGCCCAAGATAGGTGAGAAAAACGGCGGCGATATAGATGCCGCCCAAGCTCATCATGCGGGTACGAATTGCCTGTAGACTTTGTTCACCTGCTTGCATCGTTGCAAGCATCGCAGTAATAAACAGGAGCAAAACTGTAAACGCGCAAGGATTGATGCCATCGATCGTAGCAGCGACGACCACGGTGGGGAACGTGATCTTTGGTAGATACATTTGCATGGCTTCTGCCGGCGCATTGGGATGCCAGAAGCCCGTTAGTGCAATGGCACCTAGAGCCACGACACTTAATGTGGAGAGAGTAATGATACGGCGAAGAGGAGAAGTGGTGACCATCTTATCCTTCAACAATTAGCTGGCCATTCATCGTGGGATTCGCCTTGCCACCACAGCAAATATCGCAGTAGAACGTGTACGTACCCGCTTTTGTAGGCGTAAACGTCAGGTAATTTGAACTTTCGGGCTGGGCAACGATATCAACATCCAACTCGTCCACTGCCCACTGATGTTTTCCGCCTCCATCTGTGTGATGTTCATTATCCAAGCTGGTCAGCCGGATCGTAACCGGTTCACCCACTTTTACTCGAATTTCCTTTTGATCAAATCCGCTCATCGAGGCCTGCACGTCAATCACATTTCCAGCCATCGGTGGAGGAGCAGGGCGAAAAAACGCCTTTGCAAGATAAAAACTTGTTAGGCCCAATACACCGATGACTATCACGACGAAGATGGATGAACGAAACCGCTTTTGGCGTATATGAGCTTCTTTGCGAAGTTGACGAGGTGTTTTCTTCATAGTTTCATCCTTTTGCAGTATCGATTTATTCCGCCGCGATGAGTTCCGCCCGGTATTCGTGACGTCCATCATTGCCAGCTCGAGATACAGCTATGACCAAATCATTAGCTGAGATCTTCTCGCGATCATAGCTCACCTCAGCTAACGCCATATTCAAGTACACATCCACTCCGTGTACCCCTTCTAGGGAAAGAAGGCTATTGCGAACGCGCATTGCACAGTTCTCACAGCCCATTCCCCATACAACCAGTGTTGCCCGGTCCGCTTTTTGCAGTTGATCTGCTGAGACAGCATCTTTGTAGATTGGTTCCACGTAACAATTTTCGTCCATCTTTTTCTCCGTTAGATTGCTTGCTTGGTGAGCCTGCGAGACATCCAATACAACAAAACGGTCCCTGCTGTAAACCCAAGCAGCGCGATGATTTGGGATTGTGTCAATCCAAAAGCGATGATTCGATAGGAACTGGTAAATGCCAGGAAGAACCGTTCCAAACTGTAAAGGATGAGATAGGTCAGAAAAAGTTTGCCATCCGCCCAGTTGCGTTTTCGCAACTGCCAGAGGATCGCAAAAATTCCCAGGTTAACAACAATTTCATACACAGGCATAGGGGTATAGTAGATACCAAGTTTCGGAACCAGTGCATTCGGGCTGGTGTATGCAAAACCAAATGGGCCGCTGGTTGGCTTGCCCATCGCATCGCCGGTGATCACGCACGCCATACGTCCAATAGCCTGAGCGAGAACCAAACCAGGGGCGGCAGCATCCAGGAGCGCGGGAAAATTCCAACGTCGTTTCCAGGAGATTAAGCCGGCAGCTACTAAACCGCCAGCGACAGCACCCCAGATGGCGAGGCCCCCTTCCCAAATGTAGAGCGCGCGGATGGGATTGGCGGCGAACTCATTCGACCATTGATCAAGCACATGGAATAAGCGTGCCCCAAGGATTCCCCCTAAGATGATATAGAGCGCAACTTCATAGATATCATCTTTCTTGAAACCTTTATGCTGCGCTTCACGGGCAGTGAACCAGACGCCGACACCAATGGCAACAAGAAGAATCAAGCTATACCAACGCAGCACCAATGGCCCGATATGGGCAATGATGGGATCAAGAGTAATTGTGAACACGGATATCAGACCTCAAAAAACAAGTTGTTTTCCAGTCGCAAGTACACCGACAACCACTGGAAAGTAGCGCGAAGAGGAAACCTAGCCCCAGTTCAAGCCTCCACAATTCTATGCTGTAGGCTTCAAACAATGAAGCGCCGTTTGTCGCATTTGCCGATAGGCTTTTTTGCTTACAGGACCATCAGCCTCGGTGCAGGTTGTTCTTGAGACTGTACGATAATTTGCCCCCTTAAATTTGCTAAAATGCAGCATGGATAAAGACTTTCAGACCATCATAGTGGGGCTCGGGGCAATGGGGAGTGCAGCTACCTACCAACTTGCGAAAAGAGGAAATAAGGTTTTGGGAATTGACCAGTTTTCGCCACCTCATGGGTTTGGCTCTTCGCATGGAGAAACTCGAGTCACGCGTCAAGCGATAGGAAAGGCCGAAGAATATGTCCCCTTAGTTCCTCGGTCGTATGAAATATGGGAGGAAATTGAGAAAGCAACTGGAAAACAAATCCTTACAATCACGGGCGGTCCCAAGTGTTCATAACCGATTTTTTTAGGTAGTCGGTGATTGGTTTTTCCGGAATACGAAAGTTCGGTTCTCGAGTCGAATTGCGAGAATTTTATTCTCTGAAATCCAACGATAAACGGCCTTTGAGCTGACCTTTGCCCAATCAGCTACCTCCTGAATAGTCAGCACATTGATTTGGCGAAGCTCGCTTGTTTGGAATTTTTGAGTGACCATAATGCTACTCCCCGCTAGTAAAACGCAACTGGCGCTCCATGAAGATTTCATCGAGCGCCAGTTAGTTACTTGAGGGGTAACTAGTTACACGTTGCGGTCCCGACGGGAATTGAACCCGCGATTCATGAACGTCTCCCATTGGAACTTTAGCAGCTTGTCCCCATATTGGGTGTCAGAAGATCAAATAAAGCTGATTTATAAATCAGGTATAATATGGAGAGAGTGATCAAGTCGGTATTACCTATTCTGTTGAAAGATGTGATCCTGGAAAATGGACTGGGTTCGATATCCTCAGCCTGGGCGCTGGTGCAACCTGAGGTTGCCAAAGGGACGCGCGTTTGCTCATACGACCGCGCTGGCATGGGCTGGAGCGACTCCAGCCCCGAGCCGCGGGATGCGCAACATATCGCCCAGGAACTGCATACCCTGCTTCAAAAAGCAAATATCCCGGGTCCTTAT
>DASWEH010000306.1:0-8738 GCA_036394895.1 Anaerolineales bacterium | reverse complement strand
TGGGCGTTGGTGACCTGGTAACGATCAATCCAGAAATCTTTTAAAGGAATGACTTGAGGGGAAACGTGATGGTCATCGGCTGGGGAAAAACCAACCTCATAGGAACCCGAATTGACCTGCACCATTCCCTCGGCGGCAGGTAGCTTCCCTGTGACAGGGACTGTAATACTTGCCACTGGATCTGTGGTTACTGCATCAACAGTTGCAGTCGGCCGGGAGAGAGATGGCAAAACAGAGGACAATCCCCAGGCGCCAGCGCCAAGGAGCAGCAGACAGAGAAATGCAAAAATCCCCACTCCAATCCAAGACCGTTTTCGAGCAGGCTTTGGTTCCGGCGGAAGCTTTATGGATTTGGCACTTTCAGGATAAGTATCAATAATGGTCTTGGCGTCTGCGGTCATACCAATGGCGAGATAAAAGTCAATGGCCATCTCGCTGCTAGTTTGATACCGGTCATTAGGATTTTTCATCAGCGCCCGGTTCATGATCGCTTGCACATCCGGAGAGATTCCAGGGATCGGTGGAGGCGCACTGTGGATCTGCATATAGAGTACAGACATTGTGCTATCTGCTTCAAAGGGAACGCGGCCCGCTAACATTTCATATAGCACAACGCCCAACGAATAAATATCTGTGCGATGATCGGTCTTTTCGCCGCTTGCCTGTTCAGGGCTCATATAGGCAGGGGTGCCACTCACCATGCCGGAGGCGGTTAGGGTAGCGGCATGGGCGATGCGCACCAGGCCAAAGTCTGTCACAATGGCTTCGATATCATTTGTGAGAGGTTTATCCAGAGGAATCTCCCCTCGTCTGTTGTGCAACAGAATATTGCCGGGTTTGATATCCCGATGGATAACCCCTTGTGAATGAGCATAATCGAGAGCAGCTGTCAGTCCTTTGAGAAGACGCGCGACTTGGTGAGGCGGGATAAGATCATGTCGATCGTGCAGGCCACGCAAATAATTCGCCAGTGTCGGTCCCTTTAAATATTCCATTACAATATATGGGTGACCGTCAACGGTATCGAAATCGAAAATCTGTACGATGTTGGGGTGGCGCAAACCCGCTACTACTTTTGCCTCCCTATCAAATCGTTCGAGCAGTGTAGGTTCTTCCTCAATATGACTGTGGAGCAATTTCACAGCAACCGGGCGCTCCAGATTCAGATGCGTGCCTAAGTAGACCTCCGCCATTCCCCCGCGGGCAAGGAGCTTATCGATGCGAACTTTTCCAATCGTTTTCCCAATCCATTCAGGCATAAAGAAATTATACGACAAATAATAAGAGTAATCTAATCTGAAATGGAATAAAAATGAAACTCAGAGGAGCTTGTAGATGAAAATTGTGATCCTCATATCTGCTATTGCCGAATGGAATGCGGTCAAGCCGCTGTTTCCAGATGCGAAGATTCGAAAATTTCCCTTTGGGGAATGTTTTGACATCTTAATTCAAGATGAGCATATTTCATTCTTTCATAGTGGCTGGGGGAAGATTGCTTCCGCCGGATCGATGCAATATGTCATTGACAATTATTCGCCAGATTTGATCGTTAACTTGGGAACCTGTGGAGGCTTCGAGAGTGTCGTGGATCAAGGCGATATTATTTTGGTGGATCAGACCTATGTTTACGATATCGTGGAATTAATGGGAGACCTGGATATTGTCTCCTACTACGCTTCCTCTCTGGACTTAAGCTGGCTCGCTGAACCCTATCCGTTCCCTGTTCGACGCGGGATGATCGCCTCCGCCGATAGCGACTTGCCACCCGACAAAATTCCCCTGCTAAAATCACACGGCGCCATCGCCGCGGACTGGGAGTCAGCTGCGCTGGCATGGGTGGCGGGACGAAACAACGCCCGTCTGCTCATTTTGCGCGGCGTCAGCGACATGGTCACCGAGGCAGGCGGCGAGGCTTATAACAACATAGAGATGTTCAATGAACGCGCAAGAGGGATCATGCAACAACTGATCGAGCAACTACCGGAGTGGTTGAACGCGGTGAAACTGTAGGTCCTGCTTGCAGCGTGACCTACATGCTTACAGCATCATTTCCATCGCCGTCTCATCCTCATGGTTACTATAGCGCGGGATCTCGTAAAAGCCCAGACGTTTGTAGAGATCAAAGGCGCGGCTCTGCGCATTGCGGTCTGTTTCGAGCCGTACCCGTTGATATCCTTTTTCTCGGGCAAAGGCCATTAATTCCTGAATCATTCGATAACCCAACCCTTTACCATGGTATTCGAATAACAACCAGAGACGCTTGAGTTCACATATTTCGTTATCGATCTTGCGAATCGCGCCTGTGCCAATGATTTGATCGTTATCGGTCAAGACGAGAAAGATTCCATCGTTATCGCAATAGGTTTGCTGGAACTTATCTATATCCTGTAATAAACTTCGTCCCTCATAGAATGCGATCGATTCTTCGAGGGCCCTTGTATCATTGAAAACCTGATGGGCGACGCGATAAATCAATCGCTTTGCAAAAGCGACTTCTTCTGGTTGGATTTGCCGTATTTTGATCATATAAAGATTTGTCCTTACGGGCATTATAATCGTTCGACATTCCATCATGAACATGATTTGCTGTGCGGGATTGTCAAATCCAGCAAATTCAGGCGAATTTGACAATCTACCTAAGCATCTCATGGCATTCCACCTATGAATACATCCAACGAAACTGAAATCGAAATTCAAAAAAGAAATTTCCGTTATGTGCAGATCGACGCGATCGGGGTAAGCATCTCGAACGTTGCTGCACCCTTCCTGCCTGTTTTTCTCACACGCCTCGGTGCGTCGAATTTTCAAGTAGGTTTGCTTTCCTCTATGCCCGGTATGACGGGACTGGTACTGGCGATTATGGTGGGACGCTTCCTGCAAACCCGGCGCAATGTCGTTCCCTGGTATAGCCTGTCGCGTTTGATGGTTATCTTGTGCTATGCCCTAACAGGGATCTTAACAATATCTGTTTCTGAAAAATTTGTCATCATCGCCACATTGGCGATCTGGGCTTTCGCAACCATCCCTCAGACCGCGCTGGCTGTTGCTTTTTCAGTGGTGATGAACGCTGTAGCTGGACCTGAAGGTCGTTATGCTCTGCTGAGTCGCCGCTGGGCGATCTTCGGTCTGACCGGAGTTGTCGGCCCGTTCATCGTCACACGCCTGATCGATCTCCTGTCCTTTCCGTTGAATTACGCCATCATGTTCACAGTTTTGTCACTGGGTGGTTTTTTTAGCTTTTATTTTTCGAGAAAAATCCATTTGGAAGATCAAGTGCCGCCACCCCTTCCCACGAGCGGATCTCCGCGCCAGAATATGAGAAATTATCTGACACTGCTACGCGAGAATCCGGCGTTCCTTTCGTTCTCAACCAAGAGGTTTGTCTATTTTTCTGCATTAGTGTTAAGTCAACCGATCATGCCCCTCTTTCTTGTTCACGAAGTTCATGCGACGGATAGTCAAATCGGTACGGTCAACATGACCTGGACGCTGATCATGCTCATTGGTTATTTCCTCTGGCCCTGGGTATCCCGTCGACGCAGTGGAAGGTTCGTCCTTTTGGCAACAACGTTGGGCATGACGTTTTATCCCGCCCTGAGTGCAGCCACCCCTCAAATCAACTGGATCATCCTGTTCGCCGGAATAACAGGTCTGTTTCAAGCCGGGCTTGATCTCGTCTTCTTTGATGAACTGATGAAGACCGTCCCGGCGGAATACAGCGCGACATTTGTCTCCTTGTCGCAGTCCATGCAATATTTATCCATGATTGTGGCTCCCCTGCTGGGAACCTGGCTGGCTGACTATATTGGCTTAGGGGGAGCATTATGGTTAAGTGCAGGCTTAAGGTTATTGGGATTCTTATTGTTCCTCAAGCCCGATCGCAAATAGCGATTACTTTTCACCACGAATCCTATCAAGAAACAGACCGAGCTTTCAAACACGAAGGTCAACGATTCCCTCTCTTATATTGCCCGATTGAGTAATTCTGTCAATACTTTTTGACTATCAAAATATTCTTCGGCAATCTCTCTGGCTGCTTTGCAATGGTGCAGGTAGGAGCGGTTGATCTCTTCGATGGCCATTACCGCCTGCTCTGCGTTGGAGAAACGAAGCAGACCTTCCCCATCGGGCAGGTAGGTGCTGGGACCAGTGTTCTGGACCACCACCGGTTTGCCAGTCGCGAGATAGCAGAGCGAACGGTCACTCATCCAGGCATTCTGAAAAAATATACAAGAGGGCTTCACCACGCTGAATTCACCGCGCGAATCCTGAATATATGACTGGTATTTTGCTGGAGTACCTGCGGCCTCGGTCGATAACCGAATCCTCCATCCCCCTCTCTCCATCAAATTACGCTCTTCATCATCATTATCCGTAAGATATAGCGCCAACTCGAGTTCCTGCTGCAGATTCCGGGGTAAGTTGGCAAACCGAAGATAGTTGATACGCTTCGAGTTCTCATAATAAGCTTCATTTTCACTCACGATCCAGTCCTCGATTTCCCAGGTGGAAATAGAGGTGAAGGATCGCGCCTCGGGGCGATAAGTGAAGGGCCAAGCTTCCAGGTTGACCACTGGTCGAATTTGATTCCATGTCAATCCGCAGTCTGGAAAAAGCGCCCGTGGAGTACCAACCGTCTCACCGATAGTGAAATATAGATCATGCGGCTGTACATTCAGTTGATTATGGCTTATCCAGAACTGTAATAATCCTGGATCTATATCAACCAGTGCAGTACGCTTGAAACGCTCTAGAATACTACGGCCTGCAGCATAGTGAAAATTGATCAGAAGGTCTGTCTGCCGAAAGATAACGTCGACTTCTTCAGCCTTGCGTCCCACATAAGTGATTTGGTCACTGTTCTTTTCGCTGGAATATAGGATGAAATTGCCCTGCAGGCCAAACATCTGCATGCGCTCCGAGAAAATTTGCAGAGCGGCTTTGCCCTGTTCGGTTTCCGGCCCCGGATTGAGTTGCTCAAACCAGTAGACTTGGCATCCCAGTTGGCGCAGACCGAGAACATACTGCATATAAACCCAGAAGTGACCACCTCCCTCGGGAAAATTGGCTACATGATGCGGGGATACCACTACAGTCGTCATGCTAGATCCTCAAGGGTAGGGAAAACTACCTCCCAGGCATTGAACCAGCGCTCAATCTCCTCCAGTTGCTCAAGCGCCCAGGCTGCACTGCTCTCCCATAAGGCGATCGCGGGCCAGATAATCAGGCAGGCATATCTTGCGTACTCGTATGTTTCGAAAATAATGTTTAAATCCTTATCAGATGGAATTTCCCATCCCGCTGGATGCGCCGCCTGTCGATACATTTCCATAAGTGCAGATCGCTGGTTTGGCGGGAAGCGCAAGATAAAGGTCGATAAATCATAAGCGATGGGCCCCGCGCCTGCGCGATCCCAATCGATTAACCTTACCTGCCCATCTGGCAATACGAACACGTTGCTGGGCCAGAGGTCGCCGTGTAAGAGAGTTTCCGGTCCAGATAATTCCTTCATCATCTTTAACCGTGTGGGCAGTTCCCCCATGAGTGCAGAAATTCGCTCTAATAACCGGTCGACGACAGTCCAATTGTTTGCTTCGGTTTTCTGATCTTTCGCGAGCGTCTCCAGGGTGAGAATTGCGTCCCTCAAATTTGACTCAACGAAGTGGGCACCCAGGTCGCCGCCAAATAGTCGAAATTCAGCCATATAAGGGTGGTCTATGAATCTCTTGTGAAATTCCGCGATGAATCTCACAGTTGCTTCGACCTTTTGCTTGCTATCCATGTCTTCTGCCAGTGAGTTTGATCCCAGGTCGCTGTAAATATGCCAGACGAATTGCCCATCAGGCGTGCCAAGTGTTGTCAACAACGGGGGCCCTGCTTTCGCCAGACCAACTGCTGGTAACCAGCGACTGGAAACCAGTTCTGTGCGGTATGCAATCCGTCCTTCCAGACATTTTAGTATTAGAGTGAGAACATGATCCTGCAGCTCAAAATGCAGGCGATAGACTTGCGATTTGATCCTCTCCTGCAGTACAAGCCGTCCGCTTCCGTGATTGTCGCTAATGAATTGATTGAGGCGATTTCCAAGTCCTAAGGCACTGGGCGGGCCTTGGTCTGCGAATAGTAAGTCGAGACCTTCAATCATTCACGAACTCCCTGCCAAAAACAACCACCATTGCCTGGGAGAGTTCTTTATGAAAAATATCCATGTCTCTGATTGGTCCCTCAACCCAACGAAAAGACATCTCCAGACTAGACCAGTAAATTGCCGCCAGCCGGCGAAAGATGCATCCCACCTGGACGAAATATCGCAGGGTGGAGATGTCTAAGCCAGGCCAAACTTCCTGCATAATAGAAATATAAATGGGCATGTCAACTTGTGGTTCTGAAGATAAGCCGCGGGATGGCGCCAGGTCGACCACAGGATTGCCCCAACCTGCCATTTCCCAATCCATCGCGTACAGTACCTCTCCAGTTGGAGACTGTTTAACGTGGACATTTTTTGGTCGAAAGTCCCCATGAGCAAGGGTTGGAGGAATATCTTCGCAGAATTTCAATAAATCTTGCCAATTTGATTCCAGCACATCCATTTGTGTCAAGACTCTTTTCAATACTTCGATATGGGCTGGCATCATGATTGGACTTGCCAAATTTTTCACGATTTTCTCGCGTCCTCTCTGCATCAATTCAAAGTAATGAGAGGGACCGCGTTCAGGCAATAGCTCAGCGGCACTGGTCTGTGGAGCAAAACGATGTAACCCACCCAACCAGTGAGCCGCCAGGATGCGGTGTGACTCATCCCCTGGTGGGAAACTAAATTTTCCGGCATCTGCCAGAAAGAGCCACATGTATGAGTCATTTTCTTGAAAAGATCCATAATAGTGCAACTGTGAAATTGGTAGTAATGGCAGAATTTCTTCGTAAATTACTCGCTCAAATTTTCCAGTTTTTGTGACGCAGCGTTTCGCGATAATTGACTCTCCACTGGGTATTCCTTCGAGGAGCCGGTAAATTTCTGATTTCCTTTGCTGTTGCAATACCTCAATGGCTTGTGGCGTCCTCGCACTAGTCATTTGCTTCCAGGCAAGCGTGGCAGGGTGTTGATCGATTTCACTAAACAATATAGCAATCGGTTCTTTTTCAACCATAAATCCTCTACACAGCAGACTATTTTCCAGACTAAAAACGACAAATCACATCTTGATAATTGCCAGCTTCCCCTGTCAAATTCCTTTGGATGGCCAAAGGTGTTTTAACAGTCATAACTGGAAAATCCATCTGGTTATGGTAAATTCACCGAAAGCTGATTATTTAGAATATTTTCTCGGTTCTCGCGGATGGTGCCCTGATAGATCTCCAGGCGCATATTACAGATACTGAAAGCGCTCTCGCGATGAGCAATCAAGAAAGCAGTCCTCCCCTTCATGAGCCGGTCCATTGCCTCGAGAATGGCATTTTCTGTCGCGACATCCACTGAGCTAGTCGGTTCGTCGAGGATCAACAACGGGGCCTGTTTGAGAAATGCTCTCGCCAGCGCAATCCGCTGCCTTTCTCCACCAGATAACCTCATCCCGCGTTCGCCAACCTGTGTCTCATATCCTTGAGGCAATTTTTCGATAAAACCACGCGCACCCGCGGCCTCGGCTGCCTGAATGATTTGGTCTGTGCTAGCTCCTGGAAGGGCATAGGCTATATTCTCGGAAATGGTCGTTGAAAATAGCACTGGCTCCTGCAGGACAACCGCAAATTGCCTGCGTAGATCGGCCAGTTGGTAATCCCTCAAATCTACGCCATCCAGCAGGATTTTTCCCTCTGTTGGATCATAGAATCGAGTCAGCAAGTTGACCAGGGTGGTCTTCCCTGCTCCTGTCACACCTGCAATCCCCAGGCGCGTTCCTGGTGGAATTTCAAAATTGATGTTCTTCAGTACGGGATGTTCTGGTTGATAAGCAAAGGAAATGTTACGGAAAGCAATAGATCCTTCCGCATGCTTTATCGGTAAGGCATCGAGGCGTTCCTGTACGTCGGGCACCTCATCCAACAAGGCAAAGGCGCGTTCAGCACCCGCCAGATGCGTTTGAAGACTGGCAGCTTTTCGACTCATGGTATTCAAAGGTCCATAGAGTTGTGATAAATAACCAATAACCAGTAGCAAGCTTCCGAGAGAAATAAAGCCTTTCTGCACATGACTCACCCCAACGATTAGAACACTAGCGCTTCCCAATGCAGTAATCAATCCCAAAAGTAATCCAAAGATCCCTTCGACCCACGTGAGGTGTAACCGAGCCTGGAATCCTTCATTGGATTTCTGCACAAAACGTTCCTGCTCACGATCTTCCTGTCCGAATGCTTTTACGACCCGGATAGAGGTCAGTACCTCCTGGATCACCCTGAGTGCCAGGCTTTCGACCTTTTTCACCTCTCTCGAACGTGCTCTCAGTCTCCTTCGGTACATCTGTGTCAGGATAAACAGAACTGGCGCAATCGTCAGAGCCACCAGAGCCAACTGCAAATCAATGCGCGCAGTGATATATACCATGCTGATGATCGTGATCGTGGATGTAAAGAAGGGAATACTGCCATCTATAGCAATGTACTGAATTGAGGGCGCATCATATTGCACCCGGTAGGTTGAGTCCGCGGTCCCACGCATATCGGAATTGGCCAGGGATAAGCGTTGTATGTGCCGGAAAAGCTTTCCACGGAAATCCAATACCAGTTTCTCCCCTGTGTAGGTC
>DASWEH010000305.1:0-6584 GCA_036394895.1 Anaerolineales bacterium | reverse complement strand
GAGTCCATACTTGAACGTGACGCGCTTCGTATCCACCCAGCGTGGCACCAGCAGCACTTCCTCATGCTCGACGTTGACCACATCGATCGGTCCGATTCCTTCGGGGAATTCAAATGTTTCGTGCTCCGAGAAGGGTTCGGTTGTGAACCAGCCCTTTTCCTTTTCCCAGATGACGGGCGGATTCAAACATTCTTCGATGGTTGTCCAAATGGAAAAGTTGGGAGCGAATTCATAACCGTCTATCGTGATGTTCGCGCCATCACGAACGCCGATCTCATCGATCTCGTCAAAGAGATGATCCTGTGCGTAGCGAGCGAATACATCCGCCATGCCTGGCTCCACCCCGATGCCCACAATCGCGAGCAAGCCTTTTGCTTCCCAATCCTTTGCTTTCTCAAATTGGTAATCGCCCAATTTGATCCCAGGTTTATGGAACGGATCGTCCGGGTGCGGCTCAGACAAGGTCATTGCCATATCCATGTAGGTCACACCCACACTATAGGCGGCATCAAAGATCTGTTTGTTGAAGACCGGATCCACGGCGTTCATAATAAGGTCAACATGATATCTGTTCGCCAGCGCCTCGATGTTTTCCTGTTTGCTGGCGTCAATAAACTCAACAGGAAAACGCTGATCATCCCCTAGTTTTTTTTGTACTTCTCTTGCACGTTCGAGCTTGTAATCAGCAAGGACGATCTGCTCGAACCAGCTCCGTGGTTTGGCAATCGCAGCGATTGCTTCTCCTACCCCACCTACTCCCACAAGTAGTACTTTCATAGATCCTTTCTCCATTTAGTTTTATAACCCGCACAGCGCGAGTTAGAATAACAAGTTCACAACCCCTAAATATTAAGCAATAGCGGAGATAAAGCGTGGTCCGTTTCAGGGAGTCAACTCAAAGCTTGCACTGAGCACAGTCGAAGTTTCCCGCGTGAAAGGCTTAGAAGTAAACCTCTTTCACGATCTTCAAGGTCATAAATGATTCTGATTCGCGCACGCCATCAATGGTTGAAAGTTTTTCGGTGATAAAGCGAAGAAGATCCTCGTGGTCGCGGCAGACGACTTCGGCAAAGATGTCAAAGCGGCCACTGGAAATAACCATGTAAATGACTTCATCCAATTTGGAAATTTTTTCGGCAACGCTCAACAGCTTGCTGCCATCCACACGGATGCCGATCATCGCCATGGTTTTATATCCCATGCGCAGAGGATTGGTGACAGCCACGATCTTGAGAAATCCCTGCTCGACCAGCCGGGTGTAGCGCTGGCGGATCATCCCAGGTGACACGCCTAACTGCTCGGCGATTTGTGCAAACGCGACCCGTCCATCTTTGCGGAGAGACTCGATAATATTCAAATCCGTTTCGTCTAGATTGGCGAATTGCTGAATACCGATTGTTTCTTCCATACCACCATTCTATAACGATTATGCATTAGAGTCAACAATTTTGTGCTGATTATGCACAATTTGGACGTTTGTACGGTTTATTTGAAACTATTACCTTCCTATTTTAGTGGGTCTATCTTTACTCAAGCAATTCACTCAAAAAAGTCCCGATTGCTTCCGCAATCGGGACTTTGCAACAACTTACTTTTTCTACTGACCTTTCACTTCCGTCCAGATCTGGTCATAAAGTGGAAGCGCATCCCCCACATCGTCAATGCGGTGTCCATTTTTGATCGCTTCCGCGGGGGTATTGGTGATCGGTGAATTGATGTACGCATCATAGATGTCTTTCTGGTTTCCTTTTGCGTAATCAAGTGCAGCCTGATTTGGATTGGTGTATGGAAAATCGCGGAGCATCATCCAGAAAATATTTCCCTGCATGGTGTAGTTGAGCCAGGCATAAGCCAAATCTGGATGAGGAGCATCTTTCGGCATCGCCCAGTTATCCTGCCACAGGATGGCACCTTCCGCGGGATATACATATTGAATGGAAGGCTTCTCCTGCTGGGCAAGGAAGGCCTCTCCCGTCCATGTCATACCGAGATCCACATCACCCGCGATAAGGGCCGTCTTGGGACTATCGCTGTCAAATAGCTTTACATTCGGGACTAGTTCAGCAAGCTTGGCTTTGGCTTCGTCCAACTGAGCCGGGTCTGTTGTGTTAACATCGTAACCAAGCGTGAGCAGCGTCGCGCCAATGACTGCCCGCGAGTCATCCAGAAAAACCATCCTGCCTGCATATTCAGGTTTCCACAGATCCGCCCAGGACTTTGGTGGATTATCGACAGTATCCGTATTGACCACAATCGCGTCAGTGCCAGCTTGATAAGGAATGGTGTATTCGTTGTTCGGGTCGAAGGAGAAATTCAGATAGTTTGGATCGAAGTTTTTCAGGGCAGGTAATTTGTCATGATCCAATTTCTGCAACAGACCCTGACGGATCATCAGGCTGACGATATAGTCCGTGGGTTGAACCAGGTCATAGGCAGTCCCACCCGCAGAAAGTTTGGCGTACATCTCTTCATTGGCAGAGTATTCATCACGATTGACTTTGACCCCGTACACCAATTCAAAACATTCCTGCATGTCGGGAGGGATGTACTCCGTCCAGACGAAGAGGTTTAACTCTTTGGATGTAACCTCTGCTGGGAATTCTGGCTCCGGACATTCGTAACCGGTCGACGTGACTTTCGCGCTACTGGCTGGTGTAGCCGTAGCAGCGGTTCCCCCACAGGCTGCCAGCGTCAGACTTACGATGGCGAGAAACGCCAACAGCTTGAACAAATTGGATTTGTTCATCTCTTCCTCCTTTAGATAGGTTGTCTTTGGCAACGCGGAAGATTGTCCTCCGCGCAATACCCGTAAATAGGTTAATGCTGTTCTTGTTCACGGTTTTGAAGTACCTGCAATAATAGCACGGCAATAAACACCGTCAGAATCCAGACTGTTGAGAGTGCATTGACTTGCGGCGTAATGATCCTGCGCAATAGGCCGTACACATAAATGGGCAGTGTGGTTGAGCCTGGTCCGTTGGTAAAGAAGGTGATCACAAAATCATCCAGCGAGAGTGTAAATGCCAGCAATGCGCCGGAAAGCACGCCGGGCAAAATCATCGGGAAGGTCACGCGTCGAAATGTAATCCATTCGTTGGCACCCAAATCCATGGCAGCTTCTTCGTAGGCTTTATCGAATCCTTGTAGGCGGGCTTGCACAACGAGAGTCACGAACGGAACCATGAAGGCAATATGACTCACGATCACGGTGCCCAGGCCGAGGGTCAGGCGTGAATCGCCTGATAATCCCAGCGTACTGTTGATCCATGCAAAGAATTGACTGAAAAGTGTCAAAATCCCTATGCCCATGACGATCTCAGGGATCACGATCGGGATGTAAAGAGAAAGCTGGGAAAATGGCTTCAACCTGAAGTTATAGCGCTGAAGCGCCAGGGCAGCCATCGTACCGATGATGGTTGAAATAATGGTCCCAACGAAGGCAATGGTCAATGTATTTCGAGCGGCATCCATCACCTCATTATTCTTCGAAAGTTCACAGAACCAATGAAAAGGTCCGCACGGACTAGATTTGACCAGACTGCCCTGCGTCACGACCCGCTCACTGAAGGATGGAATAAAACCCTCAAAGGTGACATTGGCTCTTGAAGCGTTGAATGAATAGAGCACCAGCCCGACAATCGGTGCATATAGAAAAAAATACACCAAAATGGTCGCTACCAAAACAAAAGGAGAACGGCGATGGGGGTTCATGCCACCACAATTTCCTCTCCGAAGCCAAATTTTCGAGTATAGAAGTACGTCACGATCAATGTCAAGACCATCAGGATAAGCGAGGCTGCCGAACCAAAGGTTGGATCGCGCGCGTCCAGGAACTGCCGTTGAATGAGATTCCCCACCAGGATGACCTGCCGCCCGCCGAGAATATCAGAAACAATGAACGTGCCCATCACTGGAATGAATACGAGAATGGTGCCCGCCACGACTCCTGGCATAGACAGTGGAAGTGTGACGCGCAGGAACGTCTTGATTGCATTTGCACCTAAATCTGCTGCGGCTTCATACAAACTGGTATCGATTTTTTCTAGGGACGTGTAAATTGGCAGGATCATGAATGGTAAAAATTCATAGACCATTCCGACCAACACCGCGCCCGGCGTGTAAAGCAGTTCCAACGGCTGGAATGGGATGTGCAGCCAATGCGCGACCTGCCCAATGATCAAATTGATCGCGCCTTCCTTACGCAACAACATCATCCAGGCATACACCCGGATCACAAAATTCGTCCATAACGGGATGAGCACCAGGAACAAAAAGGTATTGCGACGTTTGGGTTGCGCGCGGGCAATAAAATATGCCAGGGGATAGGCCATCAAAATGACAAGAACTGTGGTATTAAATGCCAGGGTTAATGAGCGCCACAGGATCTGCACATATAACGGATTGAAACAGGTTGACGCACCATTTTCACAATTTGTACTATAACCAAACAGTCGCGTATAGTTCTCGAGCGAAAAGGAGTAGATAACGCCCCCGTCAGGACTACGTCTTCCAAAGCTGATCACCAAAGTTAGCAGGAGGGGAATAATGAGCAAAGCCATCATCCACACCATAGTGGGAAAAGCGAGCAAAGTTCCCTGAGCCGATTTGTTTTCGCGAAGTCGTTGGAACATAATCAATCCTTTTTCAGCACAAGAGTATTTTCAGGCATGAGCATGAGCCATACTTGCTGCCCCACCGCATAAAACGATTTAGGATCAAGCCGCGAAATGCGGTTCTGCTCGTAGACCTTCAACTTTGCCCCATTTACATCCAGATACACATGCGTATCTGTCCCAATGTAAACCGTGTTTGATACTGTGCCCTGGAACATATTCACATTCATGTTATGTTTCTCGGCAATGCGTACTTTCTCCGGTCGGATCGAAACAACGACTTCTTGCTTTTTCGCCAATCCATCTGAAACGGGAAGGGCAGTGACGTCAGCATTCAAAGCAGGGATATGAACAACCGCTTCATTCTTGGACAACGATTTGATCGTGCCTTCGAAGAAATTTGACTCACCGATGAAGTCAGCGACAAACCGGTTGGAGGGGCGTTCATAAATTTCAACGGGAGTGCCGATCTGCTGCACCCTGCCCTTACTCATGACCGCGATCCGATCGGACATGGTAAGAGCTTCCTCCTGATCATGAGTCACATAAATGAACGTGATGCCAAGTTGTTGCTGCAAAGCCTTCAGTTCAAGCTGCATTTCCTTGCGGAGTTTCAAATCCAACGCGCCCAGTGGCTCATCGAGCAGCAGCACATCCGGCACCTTCACAAGCGAACGCGCCACGGCAACACGTTGTTGTTGTCCGCCTGACAGCTGCTTGGGACGGCGGCGCTCCAATCCGGTAAGCTGCACCATGTCCAGGGCGTGAGCCACGCGCTTCTTGATTTCCTCCTTGTCAGCGCCTTCCATTTCGAGACCAAAGGCGATGTTCTCGAAAACGGTCATATGCTGAAAGAGGGCATAACTTTGAAAAACAGTATTCACCCTTCGTTGGAAAGGAGGTGTGTGTCCCATCGGTTTGCCCTCAATGTAAACCTCCCCCTCGGTCGGCCACTCGAATCCCGCAATCATTCTCAATGAAGTTGTCTTGCCGCAGCCTGAAGAACCCAGCATGGAAAAGAACTCGCCGTTTCTGATTTGCATGGTCACGTGATCCACCGCGGCTAATTCATTCCCCTCCGGCGTGATAAAGCGTTTGACAACATCTCTCATCTCTACGGCATACTCATGAGTCATCGATCTTCTCCTCGGCGCGTGTTTCTCTGATTTTATACAAGTTTCATCTCATTGCAAGGAGTGGCAGGGCAATAACACTTGCACCTGACGCACACCTGTCCTGGCGTACGGTGCCAGGGAGTGCAGGTGAGCGATCTCCACCATTCGCAATAATATGCTACATCATTCTTGCCACCGTGCCGACTGCCTCGTTCAAGCGATTCAATCCTTCATCAATCTCTTGCTGTGAAATGATCAGCGGCGGTTCGATGCGGATGGTTTGCGCGCTCGTCAGCGTGCCAGCCACAAGCACGCCGCGCTTGAATAACTCTGCCGCAACCTTGTAACCAAGTTCAGGGGTTTGGAAATGCTGACCAATCAGCAAACCTTTCCCGGTCACCTTTTGATAAATCTGCGGGAATTCGACAGCAAGTTCCTCAACCTTTTCCTTGAGATAAGAACCTTTTGCTGCCGCGCCCTCCCAAAGTCGATCGCGAAGCATTACATTGATCGAAGCAATTGCAGCAGCACAAGCGAGAGCGCCTCCACCCGTTGTCGTTGTGTGCATGAATGGATTTGGGTACATCATGGGTTTGAAGATTTCTTCGGTTGTCGTCACCGCACTCACCGGCATAACGCCGCCACCGAGAGATTTGGCAGTCGCAATAATATCGGGTTCAACATCCCAATGATTCACGCCCCATAACTTCCCGGTCCTTGCCAGACCCGTTTGCACTTCATCTGCAATCAACAATACGCCATACTTCTTTGTAACGGCTCGCACGCGAGGCCAAAAATCATCTGGCGGGACGATGCCACCCGCCTCGCCCTGAATCGGCTCAAACAACACACCCGC
>DASWEH010000304.1:0-5164 GCA_036394895.1 Anaerolineales bacterium | reverse complement strand
TGGGAGAGGATTTGGAATCTTTGGAAAGGTAGTAGCGAGTTTCCAGAGTGAGCAAGAAGTGCATATCCCTGCTCAGTCACTGATTGTGCCACTTGTGGTGCCGCGCAGCCGCAAACCCAGTTTATTAGGAGCGATGCTGCTGGGTCCGCGTTTGCAGGGGTTAGGCTATTCTACACCTATGCTAAAGAGCTTAAAGAAATTTGGAGAAGAGGTGGGAAAAGCGTTTTATGTCGCTGAAATTAGAGATAATAAGAAAAGCTAACTTCTTGTGTAACCTCAAGAAATGACATCGATAGAGCGCGCGGTTCGGGTCCCGAGTTCAAATCTGGAAGCCAGACTAAAAAGCAGGCATGGTTGAGAGCCACGTGCCAAAAGGTCAATAGGGGCGAATTTTCCCGATAAGCAGTAAATCACCTGTAAGGTGTACTTCCTGGGGATCGGGGTATATTATCGATCGGGTTCCGTGAAAACCTACTTTAGTCATGCGGCTCGGACTGCGATACTATGGGCCTGTCCGAGCCGCAGGCGCCTGATCAAGGAAACAGGGAGAGACCATTCAGATCGTTCGATAAGAGCCAAAAACATACCCCCATATATAGAAAGGCCCCAACTAAAAGGCTACAGCGAAGCTTGAGCGAAGATACAGCGAAGATAGAGCGAAGGATACTTTTTCGAAAAACAGCGCTTTCGCCAAAAATGAGTGCCATATATGGGGGTCAAGCTAACAAAAAAGCAAGGCAAAACTTCTTCCACCTGATCTCAAATCATTTGCTACACCATCCCCGTGGGTGCCCATCCCAGCCGGGGCAATAGTATTTCACTAAAATACAACTATCTCAATAGATGAGAGTCAAGTAAAATCATCCTTGGTATCCTAAGAGTCGAAGAGAAATATGAAATCCTATCGCAAGGAACTTTGGTTCAACATCCCCAGCCGGCGCGGCTTCAAGAATATCACCCCTGATGTAGAAGTCGCGTTGCGTGAAAGCGGAATCCAGGAGGGCCTTACCTTGGTTTCCGCGATGCATATAACTGCCTCTGTTTTCATCAATGATGATGAATCGGGACTGCACCAAGATTATGATAAGTGGCTGGAAAAGCTCGCGCCACATGAACCGATTAACCAATACCGTCACAATGACACCGGTGAAGATAACGCCGACGCACATATGAAACGCCAAATTATGGGACGCGAAGTCCTTGTCGCGGTGACAGATGGAAAACTGGATTTTGGTCCGTGGGAGCAAATCTTTTACGGGGAATTTGACGGTCGCAGAAGGAAACGCGTATTGATTAAGATTATTGGCGAGTAAAATTTTGAAGATACTGGAGTTTAAAAAATGGCTGATGCAAAAGGTGAAACACATGGGTGTATTGTGTGCGGAAAGCTCTACCATCTTTATGTTGTGCATGACGCGGAAGGAAAGTATCTTGGCAGCAAAGTCATGACCGCTGGCGGAAAAGAGGTGAATGGATATGGACGTCCATTGGTGGCATGTGAAAAACACTCACCGGAAGAAATTGCAAGAGCAGTCAACAGGGTATATGGTGAACAGAAAAATCCAGATGATTAAGTATTAGTTGAAAGCGGAGTCCAAAGTCTCCTGACTTTGACTTCCAACGAGAGGAGTCGTTGACTCCAAAATGCTAAATAAGGAGGCAGAAATGGAAACTCGTCGGTTTGGGCGCACAGGTCACATGAGCACGATCGCAATTTTTGGGGCAGCAGCTTTCTATCAAATCTCACAGGAAGATGCCGATAAAACAATGGAATTAATCATCGAAGCAGGTGTCAATCATATCGATGTGGCGCCTGGGTACGGACAAGCCGAAATACGGATCGGTCCCTGGATGCCGCGCGAGCGTGAGCGCTTCTTCCTAGGCTGCAAGACGATGGAACGCACCAAAGAGGGCGCCTGGAAGGAAATGCAGGTATCCCTCAAGCGATTGCAAACAGAAACGTTCGATCTGTATCAATGTCACGCCATTACAACGATGGAAGAACTGGATGCGGTCACAATGAAGGGTGGCGCACTTGAGGCATTTGTGGAGGCGCGTCGGGAAGGATTAACTAAATTTATCGGCATCACAGGGCATGGCGCCCAGGCGCCACAGATCTACCTTGAAGCGTTAAGGCGGTTCGATTTCGATTCAGTCCTGTTTCCCCTGAATTTTGTCCAGATGGCGAATCCTGAATTCAGAAAATATGCCGAAGAATTGATCGCCACCTGCAATGCCAAAGATGTCGGTACGATGGTCATCAAGAGCATCACGAAGGGTCCCTGGGGCGAGAAGCAGCACACCGCGACAACCTGGTACGAGCCATTTGACAAAATGGACGAAATTCAGAAGGGCGTCAATTTTGCGCTCTCTTATGATGTGACTGGCGTTTGTACTGCTGGCGATACGCGCGTCCTGCCGCTGGTGCTCAAAGCCTGTGAGAACTTCTCGCAACTCAGCAAGGACGAGATGGAAGAAATGATAAAATCTGGCAAGCAATATGAACCTTTGTTTGCTTAGGAGAATCAATGGCTGACGCTCGGATCGAGAAACTTGCCAAAGTGATGGTGAATTATTCCTTGGAGCTGAAGCCCGGACAAAAGTTCTGGTTGCGCACCACGCCACTGGCGGAGGAACTGAATCTCGCTGTTTATGAAGAAGCGGTCAAAGCAGGCGCGCATATTTTTGTAGATCAACGTATGCCCGGAGCCGAGGAGATCTTTTACAGATATGCCTCAGATGAACAATTGGACTACATTTCACCAATCCGTGAGATCATCGCCGATACCTTTGAGTCATCCTTATATATTGAGGCACTTCACAACAGTCGCAGTCTTTCAGGTGTAGACGGTTCGCGAGTCGCGCGCTCCCGAAAAGCTAGTGCAGCCCTTTCGCAAAAATTAATGCAGCGTTCTGCAGAAGGAACTCATCGTTGGTGTCTGACAGTCTATGCCACTCATGCTATGGCGCAGGATGCAAATATGAGTCTTGCTGATTATCGCGAGTTTGTCTATGGCGCAGGTATGTTGAATGAAAATGATCCCGTTGCATTTTGGAAGGAGGAGGGACGGAAACAGGAACACCTGGCATCTTGGCTGAAGGGGCATGACAAGGCAGTCATTAAGGGATCGAACGTTGATATCACTCTTTCGATCAAAGATCGAAGGTTTGAAATCTCAGACGGCAAATATAACTTCCCCGATGGTGAGATTTTTACCAGTCCCATTGAAGATTCAGCAAATGGCTGGGTACGCTTCAAGTATCCGGCCATTTATCAAGGTCAGGAAGTGATAGATATTGAGTTGTGGTTCGAAAATGGCAAAGTGATCAAAGAGAGAGCCGCAAAAAATCAAGAGTATCTTACTTCTTTGCTCAACACAGATGCGGGCGCGCGCATCTTGGGCGAATGGGGCATCGGCACGAATTATGGCATCCAACGCTTTAGCAAAAATATGCTCTTCGATGAAAAGATAGGTGGCACAATCCATTTTGCAGTTGGCGCGGGATTCCCCGAATGTGGCGGCCGGAACGAATCAGGGCTGCATTGGGATATGTTATGCGATATGGCTGAGTCAGAGATTACCATCGATGGTGAACTGTTTTATAAGGATGGGAAACCCGTAATCGTATGAGCGGGATATTTTAACCTTGCGAAGGCATGCCCGAAGGGTGAGGCGTAGCCGAAGGATCTTAACCTTCGCAAGGTTACGTATAAGAATCCTATGAGTCTACCGCCAGTCTTATTAATAAGTTTATTTTGATTGGACTTGTCGGCAGATATCCCAACAAAGAGTAAAGGAAATCATGCGGCACTCCGTAAGTTTTTTTGACGCGATCAAGCAGGGGAACCGGCATGAGGTGGAACGCCAGCTCATTGTAGACCCTAGTCTGA
This sequence comes from Anaerolineales bacterium, assembly GCA_036394895.1. GTDB lineage: Bacteria > Chloroflexota > Anaerolineae > Anaerolineales > Villigracilaceae > Defluviilinea. The sequence continues at coordinate 1,272 of DASWEH010000304.1, read as the reverse complement.
TTCACGTTCGGGAGGATGGGCTCAGCCCGATCTTGATCGCAGCCTACCACGGGCAGCCAGAGATTGCATCCTTCCTCGCCGATAAGACCGTTGCCCTGACGATCTTTGAAGCCGCGGCCACAGGCAAGATCAACAACATCCTGCGGCTTTTGGCGCGTGACCCTCAACTGGTCAACGCCTACGCGGCAGATGGATTCCAGCCATTGGGGTTGGCAGCCTACTTCGGTCATTTCGATTCGGCAGAATATCTTGTCAAAGCGGGCGCACCTGTCAATTCCCCTTCGCGCAACGAACTGAAAGCCACACCTCTTCAATCCGCCGCAGCCGCGGGACATGTGAAAATCGTGGAAATGCTGATCAAATACAGAGCAGATACGAACGTTCAGGAACAGGGTGGCTATACACCTCTCCATGCCGCAGCTCAAAATGGAGATCTGGCAATGATTCGCGCCCTCTTGTACGGAGGCGCCGACCTGACGATACGAAGCAAGGATGGTAAGAGTCCTCTAGATGTTGCGTTGGAATCGGGTCATGGCGAGGCAGCGAAATTATTGCAAGAGGGGATCACCAAGCGGTTCAAGCTAAAAAGGGAGTAAATCAAAAGGACAGGCTCGCACCTGTCCTTTTTTCAATAGATTATTATTTATGGACAATCAAACGTGTAACTCACTTGCTGTACAATTTTTTCACTGCGACCGACCACACCACCTGACTTGCTCAGCCCAACGAATTGATAATCAAACCATGCATTTGGCTTGCGGAAGTTAGCCTTTACGCCGTCTCCTGCAAAGACGATATTGAAATTACCATTCGCATCTTGCAACATTTTGCCAGCATTTTGCCAATCAAAGACCGCGCCAGTGGCTCGATCCTCTATTCGATAATAGAATTGAACCTGTGTAATATTGGGGTCAGCTGGTTTTACACTGAAAGTGATTTCCTTGCTGAGCTGACAGCGTAAAGCAAAATCGTTCCTGTTACGGGTCATGCCTACGAACCAGCCTGCGCCCAGAACATCGTCAACTGGAATGAGATCGCCAGTCGTATCTGCAGGAGCAGCGGCTTGGGCGGGCGGCTGTGTTGGTTCCGGGACTGCCTGTGTCGGACGCACTTCCGTTGGTGGCGGGAGCGGCGTCACGGAGGGGACTTCGGTTGGGGCCTGAGTCGGAACAACCGTGACCACCACGGTCTCGACTACTTTCTCAACCACTGTTTCCACAACGACAATAGCGGTCTGAGTTGGTTGAGGCGGAGCAGTAGTTGGTTGGTCTG
>DASWEH010000303.1:0-5907 GCA_036394895.1 Anaerolineales bacterium | reverse complement strand
TGCGAGGTGCAAATGGTTTTCTACGACAGTCAGGGCAAGGCGCTGGCGAGCGATGTCCAGAAGCTGGACCCCGGCATGGCGACGTTCTTGGACTTGAATTATGCCGCTATTGGAGACCCCAATGTCCGCGTGCAAATCCGCTCCTGGGTCAGAGTGGTGGTTGGTGATCCTACCCTCTGTCTCGCCTCACTCGAGGTGTTCGATGAGGAGACAGGCAGAACCACGGTCTTCATTGGCAACCCCAACCAGTAACGTTTTGGGCTCGGTCACTTTAGTGACCGAGCCTCATCTTTTATATAGGTTTCATGCCTGCTCGAAATAACGGTGAAAGGCTTTCGGCAGTTGCCGATAATCAGCCATTGCGATCTGAGCGGAAAAACCCCTTGAACTGTATGAATTCCACCATAACACAGTTTTATCTTTGAGCAATCCTTTGTCTGCATCAGCAATTAATCCGGCGAACGCGTTCGCAGTGAACATCTCATCTAATTGGAGGTTTGACAATTCTTTAACTTGTTGCATTGCTTGAGCACCCGCGCTGTTCAGTAGTTTTCCTCTGGGCCTCTTGAAATCATATCGGACGTCAAAGTCATTTTCAGAAACTTCAAAGTTTGGGAAGGAAGGATCATAGGAGTGTAGCAGTTCATTCGTCTCACGGAACAGCTTTCCCATATTCCTAGGTGTGGCGCGCGGATTGCCGAGATGCACGCTGACGACACGACTTTTTAGACCCGCAGTTTTTAATCCCAAATCCAAGCCCACCGCTGTTCCCATTGTTGCCAGCGCAACATAAACTAAGTCAGGTTCAGGAAGCAAACCCTGCGCAATTTGGTCTTTAAGTTCCAGTGCAGAATTGACATACCCGACCATCCCTAATGGGGATGAGGCTTCAAGGAGTTTAGGGAAGTGACCATGCCGGAATCTATACTTGATTAATCGTAAAAGAACTCTTGCCCCAAGAGCTTGAACGTCCGCGCCAATGCTCTGATATACGAGTAAATGTCGGCGTCCTTGCTCGGAACCGACTTGAGGAAACAAAATAGCCAGCGTCTTAATACCAAGTTGTCGGGCATAAATGGCTTGCGCAAGTGCCTGGCACGAGGCCGGAAATCCTGCTGCCATAACTTGCTCACAACCTGCTCGAAGCGCATCTCCTAATAAAAATTCTAAGGCACGAACTTTATTGCCGCCATATAATTTTCCGCTCAAATCTTCACGCTTCGCATACAAGTTCGGCGCGTTGATGGCTTGTCCCAAACGCTCCAGTTTTTCGACAGGCGTAGGAAATTCACCTAATGATCGATGAGAGAGTTTTTCTTTCAGAAGTGGATATGTTTCGAACAAAGGTAACATAATAGAGAAAGTCCTGGCATATACCTGTAAAAGAAGTGAATGTCAAGTTTTTCTTGAATCTTTGGCAAAGCATTACTAAACTATACAACTTTTTGAAGTCTTATACAAGAAAAGCTATTTCTGAACAATTAACGGCATGATGGCTACTGTTACAAACAAATGCACAATAAACACAAAAAACACAATTTAGATTAAAGTCAAGGTACAATACGAGGTGCCGTGCGCATGGCGGTAAATACGATTCTCACCGTTGAATACAACAGATCAGAAGCATCGCAGCCCAGATTGAGTAGTGAATTCTGAGCTGTTTTGGTTCGTTCATTTTATGAAGTTACACATAGATTACGCCACATATGATGACGAAACACTCATCAGCCTGATCACCCAAATGCAAGATGGGGCTTTGGCTCAGCTGTATGACCGTTATAGCCGTTTGGTCTTTAGCCTTGCACTTGCCATTGTCAATGACCGGGCCACCGCCGATGAGATCACATTGGATGTGTTTATGCGCGTTTGGCAAAAAGCTGGAACATACCGCGCCGCTCAGGCGAAGGTCAGCACCTGGCTGACGCATATTGCGCGCCATCATGCGATCGATGTGCTGCGGCGACGGGCGGTACGACCAGATCAGTATGCTGTCAGTTGGGAGGATGCCATTTCGGATGGTGAATCCCACGAAAACGATCCTCAGGAATCTACAGAATTATCGTTACGGCGCGAACGGATCCACGTCGCGCTTGCTCAACTGCCTGAAGAGCAAAAACAAGCTTTGGTATTAGCTTATTACAACGGCTACACTCAACGCCAGATTGCTGAGGTGCTCAAGCAACCCTTGGGCACGATCAAGACCCGGCTCCGGCTTGCGATGCAGAAACTTCGTGACATTCTTCGTGATGAACAGGATGCCGAAAAGAAATCCGTTGAGGCTCCGTCTGCGTACAATAATATGACTAAAGAAGAATAGCAAAATTGCAAGGATTTTGAATGTCCAACGAAACCCATATACTGGATTTGTTGCCCGTGTATGTATTAGGCAGTCTAGATGCTGATGAGGCCAGCCGCGTGGAAGAGCATCTATTAGGTTGCTTGATCTGCCGGAACGAATCAAACGCCCTTCAAGCTGTCGCCGATCATTTAAGTTTTGCCGCGCCTGCTGCAGATCCCTCTCCCGAGTTGAAAGATCGGCTCATACAACGCGTTCAGGCAACGCGCTCACAGTCGCGCGCTCCCGTTCAGGCTCCTTCCCGCTCGTGGCTGGACCGCCTCCTGCCGGCCTGGAGTCTGGCGAGTCTGGTTTTTATTTTTATTTTGGCTGGATTCAATTTACTGTTATGGCAAAGACTGAATCACTTGGAAACCGTCACCTCCCTGGAAGGGATGCGGGCCGTCCCTCTCATTGCCTCGACCTCAGCTTCTCGGGCGACAGGCTTTGTCCTCATCAGCGCGGACGGCGATAGCGGGGCCTTGATCGTGGATGGATTGCCGCCTCTGGGTGAGAGTCAACAATATCAGCTGTGGTTGATCCGCAACGGGGAGAAAACGAGTGGCGCGGTTTTCTCGACCGATGAAAAAACCTATGGCGGTACACGGATTCGAGCACCTCGCTCCCTGCTCGAATACACGGCTGTGGATATCACGATCGAACCTACCGGCGGTAGTCCTCAACCAACTGGCGCTATGGTATTGGGTGGACCTCTTTCCTCTCCCTAAGTTCTGATGATCCAATTTCGATTTCGATAAATCCAGTTTTTCTTAAAATGCGTAAATATTGTTAAGCTTGAGCTATTCTCATAGAGAATATTACTTCGGCTTATTGGTCTGGTGGCGACCGTGAGTGGTCGCCCGCCAATTTCACAACCCGCATCCCCCTACACTTCAGCTTCAAATTTACTCACGAAGGCCCTTTACCAATCTGGCGACGAACAGGCCGCATTGTTTGGTTCCCCTATTTTGAAAGGAGTAAATAAATATGAATAAAAAAGGATTCTGGGTCAGAGCAAGTGTAATTGTGATCAGCCTCTCTTTGATTATAGGCTCCCTCTCAACAGGTTTTGTCGCTGCACAAGCGGCAGGCCCGGAGATGTTAGATCCTCACTTGGGTGTGCGGACTGTTCTCACCGGGCTGAATCTCCCCACGACCATCGCCTTCCTTGGCCCCAATGAGTTCCTTGTGCTAGAGAAAAACACTGGCACAGTTCAACACGTGTTGAATGGAATGGTTGATCATGCTGTGCTGGATTTGGCAGTCAACAATGCCTCCGAGCGTGGCCTGCTGGGCATTGCTCTAGATCCCAACTTTGCCTCCAATCACTTGGTCTATCTTTACTGGAGTTGTATCGCTCCCCCTCCACCGCCGGACAATCCTTTCTTCCCTACTCAAACAGAGTGCGTGACTACACCAGAGCTTGGCGCAGATAGCAGTGATATCCTGGCAGTGCCTTTGCTCGGCAATCGTGTGGATCGTTTCATTTGGAATGGGACAACCTTTACACTTACATTTGATCGCAATTTGATCAAATTGCGCGCCTTCCAAAATGATGCTGCGCCCGAGCCGCCTGGCCAGGGCGATGAAGCTCAACCGCCGCGCGGCAATCACGATGGGGGTGTGATCACTTTTGGCTTCGATGGCAAACTCTATATCTTTATAGGAGACAATGGAAGACGCGGACAATTACAGAACCTTCCCTGTGGACCAACGGCTACATGTTCAGGGACAGCTGTGCCAGACGATCAGTTCGGTGGCCCTGAGCCTGACAATGCCCATCTTACAGGTGTAATCCTGCGTCTCAACCCCGATGGTACTACTCCATCTGATAACCCGTTTTTCAGCGCGGGTGCGGCAATGGGTGGTGAAGTGGGTGCAAACCTTCAGAAAATCTTCTCCTATGGACATCGCAATAGCTTTGGTCTAGCGGTTGACCCAGCTTCGGGCGGCATCTGGCTTCAGGAGAATGGTGATGATAGTTTTAGTGAGCTTAATCGTGTTGAGTCCGGGATGAACGGTGGCTGGATCCAAATTGCAGGGCCAGCGGATCGCATCACCCAATTCAAAGAGATCGAGACAACATTTGGCGCTCAAGCTTTGCAACAGTTGCGTTGGCCTCCAACCAATATTGCCAATACTCCTCAGGAGGCTCTGTCACGCCTGTTTATGCTTCCCGGTGCAAAGTATAGTGACCCGGCGTTCGCTTGGAAGTGGGAAGTGGCACCAGGTGGTATAGGCTTCCTTAACAGCAGTGCCTTGGGATCCCAGTTCCAGAATGATCTGTTTATGGGCGCTGCTACGCCTCTTCTGGATGGAGGTTACTTGTTCCATTTCAACCTGACAGGGAATCGGAGAAAGATTGCTGTTGACGACCCGCGCTTGCAGGACCGTGTGGCAGATAATCTTGCGAAGCATGAGATTACGGAAAGTGAAAGCCTGCTCATTGGCCGGAACTTTGGAGTCGTCACCGATATCGAAACCGGCCCAAATGGCAACTTGTTTGTCGTGTCGCTTTCAAACGGAGCGGTTTATGAAATCTTCCGACGCTAGTTTTCAGCCACTCCTCATTAATATGAGACAAGATGAGGTTACACCCCGTTGAAAAGTCTATACGTTAGTCGTATTGTATTAATAATATTGATCAATCGCAAATGGTGTGTTTTTGGTCAATATGGAAAGGAGGTGAGCTTTGTTTAAAGAATACAGAGGAATTCAACGGATCCTCATAGCTATTCATTCCGACAATTTACAAATAGAAAGGTGAATACAAATGAAAAAGATTAAGGTTCTATCCCCAGTTTTGATTGTGCTGACCGTGCTAGTGATCGCTAGCGTAGCTTATGCAGCATCTCAGAATTTTGCTGCGAGGCTAAGTGGAGCGGAAGAAGTCCCACCGCGCGATACGGATGCGACAGGCTCTGCCTTCTTCCAATTGAGCGATGATGGTACGCGGATCAGCTACACAGTGACTGTGGCCGATATCGAGAATGTTGTCGCTTCCCATATTCACTGTGGGGCTAAGGGTGTTAATGGTTCTGTAGGGGTTACGCTCTTCATGGGCGCTCCAGGTGGAGGCGCAATAAGTGGTACTCTGGCGAAGGGGACGATAACAGCGCCAGACCCTGGAAATGGATGTGGCTGGGCGGATTTGGCTGCTGTGGTGGCTGCCATGAATAGTGGAAATACCTATGTAAATGTTCACACCAATGACGGTGTGGCCCCCACAAACACAGGCCCCGGTGATTTCCCCGGAGGCGAAATACGCGGTCAAATTACCATAGTACTTAGCAGTAAAAGTAAATAGATCTTCAAACATAAAAGCTTGATAAAAGAAATAAACAAAAAAGTCCAGCCAACTAGGCTGGACTTTTGCTTAAGACTAACAAGACTTTAGTGCTAATGTTCATGTTCGAGATAGTGCAAGGGTTTTTCTGTAAATTGAGTCACATGCATCCTTGTGATGTTGGTTAAGTTGCACCTTCAAAAATCATATAGGTTCTGCCGGTTAACCACTCTTCGCTAATTTCAGCGAGTATTGCGGAAACAAGGCGCAAGCAGGAAGCCGGGTT
>DASWEH010000302.1:0-5272 GCA_036394895.1 Anaerolineales bacterium | reverse complement strand
CTTGCAAGTCATCCACCAAACGCGAGAGACGATCGGCTTCATAATGAATTTGATTGAAGGTTTCGGGCGTGGAGGGAAGCACGCCATCCACGAGACCTTCCATGTAGCCTTTGATCGAAGTGAGCGGCGTGCGCAGTTCGTGCGTGACGTCTCCGATGAGCTGGCGTCGCATCGACTCGACCTGCTCAAGTTGCATTGCCATTTGATTGAAACGCGTTGCGAGTTGTGCGATCTCATCTTCACCGTTTACTTGCACGCGTTCATCGTAATGTCCATTGGTGATGCTTTGCGATGCGACACTCAGCGTTTGAAGAGGCGCAACAACGCGGCGGCTCAAAAATAAACTGACCAACAACGCCGCCAGCACAGAGGCCGTGACCGCATATCCCAACGACTCGAACAGGCTAGCGCGAAAACTTTCGAACAAGGTTTTGCTATATCCCTGACCCATGCCTATCCCGTTCATCATCGGTCCATTCATCATGCCGCCCATGTGGCGATTGAACGCGGCCGGCACCGTCAGTTGAATTGTGATCGCAAGGATGATCACGCCCACAATAATGACAGCGAGATTGGCGAGAAACAATTTTGCACTGAGTCGTTCACGAATGTATTTCATAACAACTTTCTTTAGAGCGGTTCATCTTCGAAGCGATAGCCCACGCCGCGCACAGTGGCGATCAGTGCTTCGTTGCCAAGTTTTTGTCGCACATGCCCAAGATGCACGTCCACCACGCGCATCTCGCCAAAATAATCACTACCCCAAACTTTTTCGAGAAGCTGTTCACGAGAGAGGACACGCCCGCGGTTTTCAGCCAGAGCCCGTAATAGATCAAATTCAATGGACGTTAATTCAACTGGCACATCATCCACACTGGCTGTATGGGCACCTACATCGATGCGGACATGCTTGAATGAGAACACACCTCTTTCTTCGCGCGCGCCTGTTCCCACTTTTATGCGTCGCAAGGCGGCCTTGATCCTGGCCACCAATTCGCGCGGACTGAACGGCTTGGTCATGTAATCATCCGCACCGACGGATAGCCCGACGATCTTGTCGGTCTCTTCTGTGCGGGCGGTAAGCATAATGACGTATACATCCGATTCACGGCGCAGGCGTGTGAGCAATTCGATGCCGTCCATACCCGGGAGCATTAGGTCAAGAATGATCAGGTCAGGTTTGAACGTCCGCGCGGATTTGAGTCCCGTGTTGCCATCAGATGCCGTATAAACTTCGTAACCTTCTGGCTTGAGATATGCACTGACCAGATTGAGGATGGATGGTTCATCGTCGATCACGAGAATTTTTGTCATAGGTTGATTCTACTTTGGTTTGAGATTTCTTTACCGCACTACCGTTTACAGGATCTAGAAATTTGATTGTCCATAGTGTACTTTTGATTTATGGAGAAAAGAAAAACGTTTTGTAAAGGATTGGTAAAGAAAAGTGATAGAAACGGTTCGCCCCTTTCCACCTTTGGGACGAATTTCGAGTTTCTTCGTTTCGGATCAAAACAACCTAATCGACAGGTACAGAAGAATTCTCTCGGTCCTGATATAGACCAGATTCGCGTTGATATCACAGTCAGTGAATTGGTCAACCTTTTTATTCCCCACACAGTCCGCCCATTGCTCCAAAATCCGTTTCTACGAATCCACGAATCTCTACGACAATCCCTGTGCCGTTTTGTGGTTAACAAAATATGTATTTCTGTGTACTAGCCACTATTCCTACACAGTAAACTCCTCCAGCTTATAGGACTTTCTTCGATGCTATATCAGAACGCCGAATGTTCTTGATCATATAAAATCAATAAGACAACCCAAAGCCAAATGGATAGAGTGGATTTTCTGAGTCGTAAGGAACATCTGCCTTCTGATTCTTAACTGCTTCCATTGAAGACGGAAGCTCAAAGGGTAATTTTCCTTCCGGAGTGGTCTTGCCGAAGATTACATTCAGGACAGCAACGTCATTGGCTCCATACTCTGCTAACAAGGCCCTGGCAGATTCGTTGATTTCCGGAATGACAGCAGGTCGATCGAGATACAGCACCACAATCGTGGGCACTCTTTGTAATAGATCTAGGGCTTCAGCTTTCGCCTGCCCTTTGAAGTCGAGATCGCCGTGATGAAAACCACGCGCAAAGGGATTCTTCGTCTCTACTGGGACCCAAGGAGTCTCTACTCGCAAAAGGGCAAAATCTGCTTCTTCGGGAGTCGCAACAACCGGGGCGTACTGGGCTGCGATAGAGGGGTCTATATTCTTGATAAATATCTTCGGCTGACCTTGCAATGGAAGAACATGATCCTCATTTTTGAGAAGAGTCATCGCCCGTTGTTGCGAGATCAAACCCGCGGCAACAGCCTCTGGATCACCCAGCACCTTCGGCACTTCATCCTCATCGACGAATGGATTGTCAAACAATCCCAACTGAAATTTCAAGCGTAAGAGTCGCCGCACAGATTGGTCAATCCGCGCTTCAGACAGCCGACCCGTTTGCACCAATTCCACAACATATTCAGGGCAGCTTTCCCCACCGAATTGATCCACACCGGCATCAAGTGCTTTCTTTACCCTTTCCACCTCAGTTAGATGTTCAACTCCCCATGCACGTGCAGGCCAGATAATGTCTGGTAAGTGGACATCCGTAATCAATCCCCAATCGGTGCATACGACCCCATCATATTCATATTTCTCACGCAGCAAACCAGTAATGATGGCTTTGTTGAATGACATGGCCACATTTTCATCCGTCTGATCCATGGGGACACCGTAATAAGGCATGATGGCAGCGGTCTTTGCAGCAAATGCAGCCTCAAAAGGAATAAGGTGATAATCAAAATTATTGCCCGGATAGATCTGTCCCTTTTGAAATTCGAAATGCGGATCCAACCCTTCGTTTTGAGGACCTCCCCCTGGGAAATGCTTCGTCATGCAAGCCACACTATGCGGACCAAGAGTTTCACCTTGAAATCCTTCGATATAGGCTTTGGCCAAACGAGCTGTCAGATGAGCATCCTCCCCGAACGTGCCACTGATGCGGGGCCAGCGAGGTTCGGTCGCAAGATCAATTTGTGGGTGAAGCGCGACTCGAATCCCTACTGCCAGATATTCCTTTCGGACAATATCAGCAAACCGTCTCACCAGTTCAATATCATCGATCGCAGCAAAGCCCAGGGTCTCGCACCACTGCGAAAAATCGGTGCCCGCCATCGAAAAGAGGCTGCGGGTGAAATGGTTGCGGGGATCGGAGGCGATGGTTACAGGGATACCCAGCCGAGTTTGTTCAGCAAAACTCTGAAGCTTGTTATACCAACTGGCAACAACTGGCGCGCCTGGGATTTGCCAGAGGTTGAAGTGATTCATCTGTTGGTGAGTCATTTGAGTCACGGCTGCGCGTGCGAACCCCGGTGCGCCTGGTTTATCTTCAATGGAACTATCTTCATTGACTACTGTGCCATTGATGAACAACAAGCCCGCTTTTTCTTCAAGCGTCATTTGCTGCAGAAGGTCTTCCACGCGTATATCAATTGACTGACGAGGATCCTCGTAGGGATCCAATTTTCCATTTTTGTTGAGGTCGCGGAAAGTAAAACCATTCTCCGTCTGGAGCAAATTAGATTGTTCCAATGTGCTGTTTTGCATCGGGTTGCTTAGCTCATTTTGGTGAGATCTCATGGATCATCTCCTTGGTGTTCATAGGGTCTATTCAATTATAAAATGATTGTAGTACGACTACGCACACAGGATGTGCAGGGAAGTGGAATACTCATTTGAGAGTATTACGTTTTGCTTGAATCCGGACTCAAGAGGCATGCATTACACAATTGAGAGATCCCATTCTTCGTGGATCTTCGGAACATCGTTGATCAAGCGTTGGGTGTAAGGCTCTTTCGGATGCAGAATCACATCATCTGCAGATCCGCTTTCAACAAATTTTCCATGCTCCATAATAAATACGCTGTCAGAAACATAGTACGCCAGGCCAATATCATGGGTGATGAAAATAATCGTCATCCCGATTTCCTTGCGTAATTGCATCAGCATATCCAGGATGGTCGCGCGGGAACAGGCATCGATCATCGAGGTAGGTTCATCAGCCAGCAGGATCTTCGGCTTCAGCAGGAAGATACGAGCGATCATTAAGCGTTGCATCTGACCGCCGGAAAGCTCAAAGGGATACTTGTTGGTCAATTCCTCGAACTTCAAGTTGACAAAGCTGCAGGCCTCTGCGATCAATTGCACTTTTTTCGCATGCGGAAGCTTTCGACCGCCGCGCATGTGAATACAATCCAAAAGCACGGTATCGATCTTGTTGAATATGTTGTAGGAAGAGAACGGATCCTGAAAGATCGCCTGAATACCTTTCCAGTATTCCTGTTTCTTCCTATGGGTACTGATATCCCGCTTTTTCCCCTGGAAGTAAATCTCACCCTCCGTGGAGTTGATCAATCCCAAAAGCATCTTCGCCAACGTGGTCTTTCCACTGCCTGATTCGCCCACGATCGAAACGACTTCACCCTCGTAGAGATTGATATCCACATGATCAACAGCGACAGTTTTATGGCGGCCAAACCCAAATACCTTGGTAAGTGCTGACGTGCTCAGGCATAAATTTTTTTCATCTGGCATTGTTATAAGCCTTCCTCAGTTCTTTTTCCGACAGGATGCAGCGATACGCGCGGCCGCCACCTGCATCACGAAGAGGAACAGAGACTGTCTCGCATTCGTATCGAGCGAATTTGCAGCGCCACTCCGTATTCTCTTGCCAGGCTCAGCATCACATCAAAAATATCCGCTTCATTTGCATCTTGATAAACTGTCGAACAATCGTGGGGGTATCATAGGCATTGAGTCAAGCAGGTTTGCGAACGTTATGCTAAATTTGCACTGTAAGTGGTAAGGTGATTTCTCTTCTCCTCCTTTTTGTGAGAGAACCGCGGTTGGCGTCCGCGGTTCTCTCATTTAATCGTTTCCGACATCAGAACTTCATAGGGCATAGATACTTTTCCCCGGCCCATAATAACTATCATACACATGCTGATAGACCGCTCTGCATTTGGTCTGATACAACTCGGGCGCATACACGGACGGCAGTTTATCCAGGATTTGCTCGATCACCAGTTGGACGCCGGCGCGGGTCTGTTGTTTCTTGCGCCAATCCAACACGAGACGTTCCGCTTTCAAGGTATCCAGAAGTTCCCGGGCAACTTTCTTGACTTCTTCTTTTTCAGCTCGGGTAAGTTTCAAATTCGGCCGCGTGAGCAAGTC
>DASWEH010000301.1:0-7077 GCA_036394895.1 Anaerolineales bacterium | reverse complement strand
ACAAAGGAAACTCAATCATGACCACTCTCGCACCCGCCCTCTCCGCTCACTATTTCCCACGCGCTGCCGGTTGGCTGCGTGATGTAATATTGATCTTACTTGGCGCGGTCTTTGTGGCTGTGCTGGCTCAGATTGAGATTCCCCTACCCTTCACGCCTGTGTCCATCACAGGCCAGACTTTCGGCGTTTTGCTTGTCGGCGCGGCGCTTGGGTCGAAGCGCGGAGCAGCATCACTTGCCTCTTATCTCGCGCTGGGCCTATTTGGCTTACCCTTCTTTGCAGGCGGCGCGCATGGACTGAACATCCTGATCGGCGCGACAGGCGGCTACCTGATTGGCTTCGTCATTGCGGCATATGTCATCGGTCTGCTGGCAGAACGAGGCTTGGAAAGAAGCATGCGCACATCCATCATTCCCTTCCTGGTTGGGACAGTCATCATCTATGTGTGCGGAGTCGCATGGCTAGCAGCATTTCTTGGAAGTTTCAGCAAAGCGCTTGCTGCGGGATTGCTCCCCTTCTTGATCGGCGATGCCATCAAATTAGGGGCAGCGTCGCTGGCGTTGCCTGCAGCATGGAAGTTAGTTCGATAGTTTTGTATGAGCATCGGTGAATAAATAATATAGGTATCAAAAGCCGCCTCACGAACGAGGCGGCTTTTGATACTAACTTGTAAATCTGTTCAATGAAAGATCTAGATCTTTTTCACGATTTCGGAGTACTGATATCATATTGAGCGTCGGAAATGAACAGGTTGGCTGCGGTTTTGGTGATGGGTTTTCCACTCTAGGCTTTCACCAAAGTAATGTGAAGTAGAACATCCCACTCAGTTCAATTTGCTTCGAATCGTTTCAAGCTTACCGTGAAGGTTGTTCCCTGATCGACTACGCTTTCCACATGAATTGTCCCGCCTAGTGCTTCCACAATCGATTTGACAATATAAAGTCCAATACCACTACCGGGAATTTCGGCAATGGTTACATTCTTAGCACGATAAAAACGCTCAAAGAGATGAGGAATGGCTTGTTGAGGAATACCTACACCACTATCCGAAATTCGGATGAGAACTTCGATCTCGTTCTCTAAAATAACGATGTTCACGGTTCCCCCCTGTCGGGAGAACTTGACCGCGTTGTTGATCAAATTGATAAAGACCTGCTGCAAACCACTTTTGTCACCGATCACTTGAATAGCCCGGTGCTGAGCCGTCAGATTTAATGAAACCTTCCCTTTTGTTGCAATTGACTTGACAGCCATCACCGATTCTTCAAGCACAGGGATAATGTCCATCGAGCTTATTTCCAGTTTCATCATGCCGCTTTCGAGGCGTCCTGCAATCAGCAAACGGTCAATCAGGATTTTCTGTCGGTTCAGTTCACTCTTCAACGTACGCCAGTACTCATTCAGCTCTTCCGTCGTTCCACCTTCCTGGATCAACTCCGTCATCAGCATAGCTGAGGTGAGGGGTGTTCGCAATTCATGGGAGGCGCGGTTGATGAAATCTGACTTCATCTCATTCAGTTTTGCTTGTTCTGTAATGTCACGGATAACAATCAACGCTTCGCTCAAACTCAGAGGATAGAGCCTGGCCTCGTAGGTATGATTGCTATAGGGAAGTTGAAATTCATCGAGATAACAACGTGAAACAAAGGCATCATCGTTCATGGCTCCGATAATTCTTGCAACAATCTCTTCTGGCCAAATCTGTGACAGCTTCGTCCCAGTGACCATGTCGCGATGAATATATAAGGGATGATCCGAGTTAGCACTATAATCGAGAATCACTCCATCGATTTCAATTCGGATCAGCAGATCAGGCAACGCATCCAGGATAATCCGGTTGCGAGTCTCGTTTAGGCGAATGGTCTCTTCATAGCGATTGCGCTGCAGCGCGGACCCTATCAAGTTGGCCGCTGTCTGCGCTGCATCCAGCTCGGAAGGTGACCAGGAAAGCCAGTTCCCTTCGTCGAAGAATCCGAGGAAACCCCATGAGCCAAGGCTTCCGTTAATTGGAATGGCAACAAACATCGGGTTTGAAAATGAAGCGTTTCGATTTTCCTCCGCACCGCATGAAGAAAAGTATCCATTGCTTGTCTCGAGAAGCCCCGGGATATAGGGATCAATCTCGGATGAAATCTCGAACGAAGTTTCCTCTGACCTTTGCCACTTATAGCGTACTTGTACGAAAGGGCTTGCAGAAAATGTATCGATCTCAAAAATAGCGCAACAAAAAACATCCATTGCCAGTCCAAGAGATTCCAACACCTCAGGGATTTTGATCTCAATACTTGAGGCTCGTAACAATCGGGCAGTTGCATCCCCAATTACAGACAGGATCTGCGTCTGTCGCTTCAAAATCCATTCCGCATTTTTTCGTTCGGATATATCGCGGGCTATACTTTGAATATAAGATGGTTGATCGTTTTCATCATAGACAACAGAAGTACTGACCTCCACGGGAAGTGTGGATCCATCTTTGCGCTGTAAGATCCGTTCGTAGACACTGGATTGATCTTCGATGACTGATTGACGCCCAAGAGAGTCATCCTGCGACATGACATTGCTAACGGGCATACCCACCAGTTCGTGTTCTTCATAGCCAAGAAGTCTCAGCGCCTGCTGGTTTGCAGCCAGATAACGAAAATCCATCCCAATAATAAAAACACATTCACTCGTTTGTTCAAACAACGCCCGGTAGTGCAGGTCTTCACCCCATTTTTTGCTTGGTCTTCGAGAGGAGGCTCTCGTTTCCATCAGATAGCTGTCTAAAGGAATAGTCTTTTCATCCATAAGAAATATCTTCAGGTCTGAGATTGGGAAGCAGTGCCTGTACCAGACATCCCTTTGAGCTATCGAGAATAGTCACACTGCCACCCAAGTTGGAAAAAATGGCTCGAGTAATGAACAACCCGACACCCAGACCTTCCTGTTCACGATTATCACCCTGACTGATCTGATAATAACGTTCAAAGACTTTTTCGCGCAAATCAGCAGGGATTCCGGGGCCTTCATCTTGTATCAAGATACTGGCTCCTCCATTGGTGCTGCTTTCCAAAATAAATGTCACTTTCCCACGCTCAGGGCTGAATTTGAAAGCATTATCCAGAAGATGCACGAGTGCGTGAGTAAAGTCACGGCGTGGAGCAGTAATCTCACCTTCTCCTTTGATCTGAGGAATAAAATTCAATTCCTTTGTTTTGTAGCGCGCTAATCTTTTTTGAATCGGTAAAAGGATGTGGTTGTTGATGTCAATCCGTTGTCGGATTGGGTTAAGATCTCCAAGGTCAATGTTGGTTAACAAAATGAAATCGGTCACGAGCGATTCAAGGCGGTCAACGCTGGAGAGAGCTGTGCGGACAAATTGAATCTGCTCTTCGGGGTCTTCAAATTTCTTGTTGACCACCAGCTCGAGTGGCATGATGATGTTAGAGAGTGGCGTCCGCATTTCATGCTGGAAGTTTTGAAGGATTTCCCGCTTCAATTGTTCCATATCCTGTTGAGCGCTCGCTCGCATTTCTTCGCGTCCGCGTTCCCGCGCCACGTTCACACGTCGCAGCACAGCCTCGATGCGGGCAAACAGTTCTTCGGTGACAAATGGTTTTGTAATGTAATCATCCGCCCCATCGCGTATCCCGTTGACGCGGTCTTCCACGCCGGAGCGGGCGGTCAGGAAAATAAAAGGGATGGAGGCGAGACGTGGGTCCTGTCCCATTAACTTGCGCAATTCAAACCCATTCGGAGGCGGCATCATGACATCCGACAGGATGAGATCAGGCAGTACCTCTTTTGCTCTCTGTAACCCTTCACCACCATTTGAAGCGGTGACAACCTGATAGCCCTGGCGTTTGATCTTTGCCGCCAAGCCAAGGAGCAGAGCGGGCTCATCGTCAATGATCAGAATGGTGGAGTTTTTATCCATGAGGTTTGTCTTGCCTGCTTAAGCCGCCCTTTTGCAAACTCTGCGTTGTACTCAGTGATTTCCCGGTGATCTTGGGATTGTTATTAACAAACATGATATAGATATTTGCCAATGAAATCAGATCTCCCGAATTGAGAACACAACGGTCAATCTTTCTGCTATTGACAAACGTCCCACTCGTTGAATCCTTGTCATAGAGAACATACGTGTCATTCTCATGAACGATTTCCGCGTGAAAGCGAGAAAGAAATTCCTCGTGGAAAACAATGTCATTTTCCAGTTGGCGACCCAATGTAGTCACTGACTTCGTCAAAGGAATGATCTGTTTATTAATAATCAGAAACACGCCTGGCTGATAAGAAAAAAGGCTCGTAGAAAGTCCATTCGGCAACATAGAAATAAGTTATACCTGACCAGATTGGTTGGACAATACGGGTTTCCCCCCATTCGTGTGGGTTTTTGGGGCATAGAAAACAGAATTGTAAGGAATCCCTCTATTCTTTCTTCTTCCCAAACCCCACAATTTCAGCAACCAACACAGAAAAGCTAATGACAAATGCCACCACAACCATCTTGTGAAAGATCACCCCACAGCGGAAAGCCTCGTAAGAGAACTTCCGGTCCCAACGCCCTGCGGCAGGCACGTTCAAATGAAAAAGTCCCAAATATATGTTGCGATGAAGAGGAAAAGTAACAGTCAATATTATTATCGCCCCTCGTTTATAATGGTATTATGTTCATAGATCAGGTAGAGATTCACGTAAAATCGGGAAAAGGCGGCGATGGAATGGTGCATTTCCATCGCGAAAAATTTATCCCGCGCGGCGGACCGGATGGCGGCGATGGCGGCAAAGGCGGCGACGTTATCCTTGAGGTCAAGTCCACGCTTAATACACTTTCTTCCTTCCGCCAGAATCAAAAGTTCAAAGCGGAAGATGGCGTTAAGGGCGGACCCTCTCAGATGTCGGGGCGCTACGGGAATGACCTTATCCTTTATGTGCCACCCGGCACCGTCATCTTTGATGCAGATACAGGCGAGCTTATCGGCGACTTGACGCAACCCGGTCAACAGTTGAACATCCTCAAAGGCGGACGCGGCGGAAGAGGCAATCAACATTTTGCAACGTCTCGGAATCAGGTGCCACGTACGGCTGAAAAAGGCGAACCCGCGCAGGAGAAACGAATCAAACTGGAACTCAAGCTGATCGCCGATATCGGGCTGATCGGTGTTCCGAACGCGGGCAAATCCACGTTGCTTTCGGTGCTAACGAATGCCAAGCCGAAGATTGCGCCATATCCATTTACAACGCTCGAGCCGAATCTCGGCGTGGCAAATATCGACGATAACACCACGGTTGTATTGGCAGATATTCCCGGACTCATCGAGGGCGCGTCACAAGGTGCTGGACTGGGTCATGATTTCCTACGACATGTTCAACGAACCCGCGTCCTGATCCATATATTGGATGGCTTATCAGAAGATCCTGTTGCAGATTACAGTCAGATCAATTCGGAGCTATCGCTCTTCGACCCAAACCTCGGCAAGAAGCCTCAGCTTGTCGCGCTCAACAAAATAGATCAGCCTGAAGTCCAAGAAAGACTCGCAGAGATCCAAAAGCAGTTCAAAAAACTAAGCGTTGAGTTGATGGCGATCTCCGCTCTGGCACACACAAATACACGCGAACTGCTGCTCAAAGCTTATCAAAAACTTCAAGAGACTCCTCCAATTGAAGAAGTTGAATTGCCATTACCAGTCTACAAGCCGAAAGAAGACCCGCGCGAGTTTGTGGTGACGCGTGAGGGCACAAATGAATGGCGCATCTCGGGTACAGCGATCGAGCGCGCGGCTTCGATGACGTACTGGCAGCATGACGGTTCTGTACGTCGCTTCCAAAAAATCATGGAGACTCTCGGCGTGGATGAAGCGTTGCGCAAAGCAGGCGTACAGGAAGGGGATACCGTGGCGATTGGTGATTTTGAGTTGGAGTGGCAGGAATAGATTTTTCGTAGATAGCATGCCAACTCGTGTCTTCATTCTACTTTTCGTGATTGCGTTCATGGCGGCATGTGCACCTAATCACGTGATCCAACCTCTACATCCAAATTCAACAGAAACGTCTACTCCAGTTATTGCCTCTGAATCTGCAACACCTGAATTGATGCCAACTGAGATTGAAGGACCTAATCCTTCCTACAAAGTAGCTGCGTTTTACTATCCCTGGTATGGAAATCCAACCGTAGACGGCAAATGGATCCATTGGACCCAAAATAATCACTTCCCGCCGGATAACATTGCCAGTGATTATTATCCGGCATTGGGGGCATACTCATCGAATGACCCAACCGTTGTGGCCCAGCACATGAAGTGGCTACGACAAGCTGGGCTAGGCGTGATCATCACGTCATGGTGGGGACAAGGCTCAAGGGAGGATCAAGCTGTTCCATTGCTTTTGCAAACGGCCGAGCAGTATGGGATCAAAGTTGCCTTTCATATCGAACCCTACAGCGGACGGACGCCTGAAAGCCTCGTCAGTGATATCAAATCCATTTATGAAAAGTATGGAAGCAGCCCTGCGTTTTTCCGCTCGGCTGCAACCAGTCGTTACAGTCCATCTGGTCAGCCCAAGGGAATGTTTTTTGTGTGGAGTATTCAGGATCAAGGAACCAATGATTTTTCCTATTGGCAAAAGGCATTGGATGAAATCCATGCCCTTCCAGAAAGTGGACTCGTCATTGCCAACTCATTGGAAGCTGACTGGATTGAAGGCAGCCACTTTGATGGTTTATATAACTATGCAACGCTCCATCTTGAACAAAATGGGGGATTTAGCTGGGCGCGCTCCCTGCCCCCGGATTCTTTGTATGTACCCAGCGTCATCCCAGGGTTTTCAGCGAAACGTGTCGGCTACCCTGACACTACTTATGTCCCTCGAGAAGATGGAAGTACCTTTGTTGAGCAATGGACGTCTGCCCTGGATACAGGTGTAGAGCCGACTTTAGTTACCCTCACTTCTTTCAATGAGTGGCACGAAGGCAGTATGATCGAACCTCCTCAATTCGGAGTCAACGATGGGAATGGTTACACTTATGCAGATTTTGGAACACTTCCCGCAGAAGGTTATTTGACTTTAACCCATGATTGGATTGACAAATATCTTGTA
>DASWEH010000300.1:0-3593 GCA_036394895.1 Anaerolineales bacterium | reverse complement strand
GATTTCTTCTTTTGCGACCCCGATTTCTATCCGATCGCCATTGGCGATGAAGCTGACTTAGCTCGACAACGCTTTCCGGAATTACAAACCAATCAGGAAGAATTCCAAACGATTCTGACGCACAATGGACTTTCGGGGAGCACAACTTTTACCGACGAACAGAAACTACTTATCTATCGTGAGCACAAAAAGTTAAACGCCATCTATTTTGAGCAGGTAAATGACAAATACCAATTTCAAATCCAGACCGGCTCAGAAGGACAGCAAGGCTCTGTTGTCACTGGGACTATTGATGGCAATGGCTCAATTAAGATCCAAAAGCAGGAACCAGGTTTTCCCACCTGTCCGATCTGTCTCGCGGCGGGAACGCTGATCGACACGCCGCGCGGTGCTGTCAGTGTAGAAAATTTGCGGGTCGGGAACTCCGTTTGGACGATGAATGGATCGGGAGAACGCGTCGCTGGAACTATTTTGAGAACCTCACATGTTTTCGTTCCGGCCAGCCATCAAGTGATCCACGTCATTTTGAGCGATGGGCGCGAACTCTGGGCCTCACCCGGTCATCCAACCGCGGATGCAAGAGCGTTGGGCAGTCTTAACGTGAACGATCTTCTAGATGGAGCGCGCGTGATTAAGGTTGAACGTCTATCCTATGCAGGAACAGCCACCTATGACCTGTTGCCATCTGGAGACACAGGCTTCTATTGGGCGAATGGGATCTTGATGGGCAGTACGCTGATACATCCTTAGACGTGTGAGTTGGTGAACGATCAGAACAGAATTTGCCTTTGGTTGGCGTACCAGAGGCAATTTTGTCATCTATTTAAGATATTTTTTTCGAGAGATTGAATTAGACTCGCTGTATCAATTATTAGTAATGACAGTTTTTGATATACCTTTTAGAGATAGTCGATTTTCCAAGTATCTGGAAAACAAACGTGGGAATAAGCGTATGGAAAAACCATTTGCTTTGATTATTGAAGATGATAGGGATATTTCGGCGTTGTTCCGGCATGTCCTCGACATCGCGGGCTACCATACCGAAATTATCCTGCATGGCAAAGAGGCAATCCAGCGACTCGATTCGGTGCGCCCAGACATTGTCCTTCTCGACCTGCATCTGCCAGTAGTATCTGGAACTCAAATCCTGGAACATATGCGCGCGGACGAGCGACTTAAGTCCGTGCCAGTGGTGGTGATCACGGCTTATGCGCGGGATGCCGAAAGCCTGCCGGTCGAGCCGGACTTGGTTCTCATGAAGCCTGTCAACCTGGAGCAATTGAGTAATCTGGTCCAACGTTTGCGTACAACGCCCAGTTCCCTGCGAGAGCCACCCTGGGATGAAGCTACTCACCTCTACAATCGTTCTTTCTTTACGCTGCGCCTGACTTATTCTTTGGAGCGTGCGAAGCAAATGGGCTATCATCGCTTTGGTGTACTCTTTACTGAGTTAGCTCCAATTTCACCCTTACGCCAGTTGTTCGATGAAAGCCGCTTCAATGAGTTTTTACATGATACAGCCAGACAATTAAAAACCATCCTGCGTCCGACAGATACGATTTCCCGTTTCAGCGAAGGTCTTTTCTTGATCCTGCTCGAAGATATTTTCAATGAGGATATTCCTACTCGAATCGTCACACGTGTGAGAAAAGAATTGGGAAAATATCTCTTCGAGAAACATATCGATTCTCCACTACAAATATGTGCGGGAGTGGTGCTGTGCAGTGCGGGCTATAAAACTGCCGAGGAAATCTTTGCCGATATAGATCTTGCCCGCAAACTTGCCAAGCAGTCAAAGGAAAAGATCATTTACGATCGAAATGCCCTTCTCATGTTTCGGAGCTCTTTTGCAGATTCTTGACGTCTGCAATTATCAATCTCTGAATCACAAAAGACAGCCATCAAAGGCTGTCTTTTTTCATAATTGCTTTGAAAACTTCCCTTTGCTATAATTATTTTGTTTCACAATTTCCAGGCTGGTCTTAAAAAGGAGAATCAATATGCGAGGATTCGTTTTCGAGGATGCCATTCGTTTCAGACTGGCGACTCAGCAGGAGGACACCGCTGCCAAAATCCAGGTGTTCTTTGGCGTACTCACAGGCGTTCTGCTGCGCTGGATCGTGGTGGATGTGCTCAAGAATCAGGTCTCACAAAATATTGCTGTGATCATTGCCCGCATTGTCGTTGCCCTGATCGCGACCATCTTTGTCTTTTCGGGATACTGGCAGAAGGTGAAAGATCAGCCTGCCGGGATGCGCTTCTTAAATGCGCTGGTTTATGGCGTCTCCATCGATGCCCTCGTTGGCCCATGGACGTACTAGGAGGAGAATCTTATGAACTCTTTCAGCTTCAATGATGCTGTTCGTTTCAGATTATTAACACAGCAGGAAGATACCAATGCCAAAATTCAAGTATTCATCGGCGTTTTTCTTGGTACTCTCCTACATTGGATTTATAGCATTGCAGTGAATGTGATCAAGAATCAGGCTCCCTGGTGTTTCGGAACCTGGACCACTATTCTTATCCGCCTTGGGGTCGCGCTGGTTGTGACCTTCTTCGTTTTTTCAGGGTACTGGCAAAAAGTGAAAGACCAGCCTGCCAGTATGCGATTCTGGAATGCCCTGACTTACGGAATTACCACAGACGTGCTCGTGAATGCCTGGTTGCCCGCCACTACCTGTTGAGCCCCCGAAATCTGTAAGATGTAAGTTAAAACAAAAGAGAGAAGTTCAATCTTCTCTCTTTCCTTTTGATTCGCTTTTTTCGCTACTTTTCGGCTCGCTGGTTTTGGTTTCTTCCTTCTTTTCATGCTTTTCAGGTTTACTCTCGCGAGCTGTATCTCCTGAAGGTGACCTGTGGTCAGTTGCATAAAACCCCGAACCTTTAAAGATAATCCTGGTGGGGGTAATGACTTTCCTCAATGATTTTTTGCGGCACTCTGGGCAGGTCTTGAGCGGCGCATCCTGAAAAAATTGATGACGCTCGAATTGCACACCACAAGAGTCACAGCGATAGGTATAAATCGGCATACATTCTCCTTGCTATTCAACCAGCAGAGTATTATAGCGCGCACAGGAAACGAAAGCAAGGGAACGCCCGTAAGAAGTCCGTTAACGGATGCCGCTATCGTAATTCACAAGGAGCTGTGTATACTGACCTGCTCCAACAACAATGGCTTGATCAGCAGCGAAAGGGATTCCAGCCAGCGATTCGGGATGCAGGATGTATTGTCCCGGTTCAAGCGGGATTCGGAAATGGCCCTGTCCATCCGTTTGGAACTGCACGATCATTCCACCGCTCGGGCTCTTGACCGTTAGAGTGGCTTGATACGGCTGGTCCGGACAGGATTGCCCCTGTTGTACAACGGAACACATCGGTCCGATCAGCACTTGACCTTCGATTCCACTCTCCCTCGGCGCAGGACTGTGGAATGACCAGGTCGCAAGCAATAATATCGATACACCAATTAAAAATTTTAGATTCATGGCGGCTCTCCTTCTCTCTATCCTTTCAACTCTTGGAGAGCCAAATTTGTTCCCGTTGGGATATAGGAGCTTACTCCTATTTATTCATTACTTGCTCAAGTCGCCGTC
>DASWEH010000299.1:0-13147 GCA_036394895.1 Anaerolineales bacterium | reverse complement strand
GTGATCCAAAGAAATTGGTATACTGATTCTCAGAAAGGCGCTTTGCGTATGTCAAAAACGATTATGGTCGTGGATGATGAAAAGAGACTGGTCTCGCTGGTCGAAAGTTATTTGACCCAGGAGGGCTACCGCGTGGTGAGTGCTTACAATGGCAAAGAGGCATTGACTGTGGCACGCCGTGAAAAACCTGACCTGATCGTCCTCGACGTCATGATGCCCGAAATGGATGGTTACGAGTTCATGCGCAAACATCGTGCGGACAACAACACACCCATCATCCTGCTCACCGCGCGCGTCGATGACGAAGAAAAAGTGATCGGGCTGGAAGTGGGCGCAGACGATTACATCACTAAACCATTCCGGCCGCGCGAATTGGTGGCACGTGTCCGTGCCGTCTTGCGTCGTGCAGGCGAAGTGCAACCTTCAGGAAAAATTTTGAAAGCTGCTGATATTGTTTTGGACAGGGATGGTCGCACCGTAAAGGTTGCTGACCAATTTATTGATCTCACTCCTTCTGAATTCGATATATTGACCGCGCTGATGACGTCACCCGGTCGCGTATATTCGCGGCTTGATCTTTTGGACATCATTCAAGGTGTGCGTTATGAAGGCTACGAACGCACGATCGATACGCACATCAAAAACCTGCGCGGCAAAATTGAATCGGATGCACGTGCGCCTCAATATGTTGAAACCGTATACGGCGTTGGTTATCGTTTCAAGCGAGAATAATTTTCATGCGTTCCATCTCCTCCAAATTGATTCTTGCCTTCCTGAGTATTGGGATCATCAGCGTCGCTGTCATCTTTGCGACTGCCACTTGGAATACCAGGGCAGAATTCATCCGGTTTTTATCCGACCAAACCAAAAACGACATCGTTACGCAGCTTTCTGACTATTATCAGGAATACGGATCGTGGGAGGGAGTGGAAAGCGTTCTTCATCCTGACGGAGATGAGCCTGGCATGGCTCCTGGGCCGGGGGCGGGTCCGAATCGCAGATTCTATCCATTCACTCTCACCACTGAAAACGGAAGGGTCATCGCCCCCAATGGCGGATATAAACCTGGTGACCAGGTCCCACAACAGGATCTCGCAAAGGGCATTTCCATTACAAAAGACGACAAGGTCATCGGAGTGTTGGTGCCCATCCCTATGCCGTTCCAGGGCGGACCGCGCGAAGTAGAGTTCATCGAACGGACCAATCGTATTTTGCTGTATGGTGCGTTGATCGGTTCAGTGATCGCTTTGCTGTTGGGTATTTTCCTTTCGCGCACACTCACCCGTCCCATTCGGGAACTCACACGTGCCACTCACGCAGTTTCGGAAGGCGACCTTTCGCAACAAGTTCCCGTCCGTTCAAGTGATGAGCTGGGTGAACTGGCGCAAGCCTTTAACAAAATGAGTAGTGAGCTCTCACGCTCGGTGAATGCACGCAAACAGATGACCGCGGACATTGCACATGAATTGAGAACTCCGTTGAGCTTGATCCTCGGTCATGCAGAGGCAGTCCATGACGGCGTCCTGCCGCCCTCGCCCGAAAACTTCGAGATTATTCGCGAAGAAGCTGCACGCCTGGAACATCTGGTGAATGATCTGCGTATTCTGTCATTGGCAGATGCAGGTGAATTATCAATCGCGCCTCAAATGATCGAGCCACAACGACTCCTGCAGGAAGTGGCCGCCATTTATCAATATCAGACTCAGCGCAAAAACATCGCGATCGATCTGGACATTGTGCCGCATCTTCCCAACATCGAAGTGGATCCCGGTCGAATGACTCAGGTCCTCACAAATATATTGGATAATGCCCTGCGGCACACGCCGGAAGGCGGGAGAATTATCCTTTCCGCAAAGGAGATCAATGAGCAGGTTGAACTTGCCGTACAGGATAGCGGTCCTGGCTTGAACTCCGAAGACCTCGAACGAATCTTCGATCGCTTCTATCGAACGGACTCCTCCCGTCAGCGCGACGGTGCTTTTCCGGGAGGCTCAGGGCTGGGACTGGCGATCGCCAGATCCATCGTCCAGGCACACGGCGGACAACTCTCGGCAGAAAGTGAAACGGGAAAAGGTCTGAAGGTCATCATCCGGCTGCCGAAACAGTAGGTCAGGCTTTTAGCCTGACTATTTCCAATTTTGGCGGGCCACTACATGTACGCAAAAACCCGCCCTACAAAAAACGGAGGTGTCATTTGGACACTTCCTTTGAATATTTTGTTATAGAATAGAACGAATGTATAGGCGAGAAAATCGTGAAGAATTTAGAAAGAAATGATTAATGACTATTAATTGAATCTTGATAATTTCCACACAATTTTTTTATTACTCCTTTACATACCTGTGCTAAAGTTGATGGTATCAAAGAAAGGAAATAAAGAATGAAGAAAGTACTTCTCACCCTCCTCACTGTCCTCGTGGTACTTGGGTTATTTGCAGCAGCTGGCTATGCGGGTTATCGTATCGGCTTTATGCGCGGTGCACAGATCACAGCAAATGGTGCAACTCCGAATCCACAACTGCGCCCATTCGATAATTTCGATCGTCGTGGTATACCCATGCCTCATTTCGGCGATGACTTTGGTCGTGGCTTCCGCCGCGGTTTTGGCATGCGTGGCTTTCCCATGCTGGGAATGGGCTTTGGTGTCTTCTCCCTGTTCGCATTCCTGGCGCGCATCGCAGTATTTGCACTGATTATCTGGTTCATTTATTGGCTGTTCACTCGAAGCGGCTGGCGGTTGACGAGAACAACTCCAATCGTTGAAAATCAACCGAAGCCCACAGAAACAGAACCGAAAGAATAGAAGCAATGAATATTAATATTTTCTTATATAGGTTTAGGATATAGCCAACAGCTTAAATACATCTGGTCATCAAAATATTACGTATATGTAGGTTAAAGTAAGACCCTGGTGAACCAGGGTCTTATCGAAATTGGACAGGATACAAAATACAGAGGAGAGAAGATGGATTTGATCAACCGCATCATCCATGCCCTGACGGAATTGCATCCTACACATCCCATGTTTGTGCACTTCCCGATCGCGCTGACCGGCGCAGCCTTCCTTTTTATCCTGCTCGCTTATTGGAGAAAGAACCCATCCCTCGAACAGACTGCATTTGCAAATATTGTGCTGGCTTCACTGGGTACGATTGCCGCAGGCATCACCGGGTATCTCGACAATTTGAAAAATTATGTTGGCGAAGCGCCCAATGCAAGTACAAAGATAATTCTCGCCATCACCTTATTCATCCTGACAGCAGGGATTAGTCTCGTCCGTTACCGCAACCCGGATTTGTTTAGGAAGGCCAATCCAATTTTATACATGGCGTCGTATGGTGTCTGTTTTGGGATTGCGCTTGTCCTGGCATTTCTGGGCGGCATCATTCTATACGGTTTCTAGGAGTTCATAAAAATGAAGTCAACGTACGTGAAGATCGCAATTTTTGTTTTGATCGTTGGATAGTTAACCGCGTGTGGAGGTCAAGCCACGGACACGCCCATTTCCTCACCAACCGAAGCAGTTGCCGCCGCGATAAAGGCGCCTACTAACCCTCCGCTTTCCACCGATACCGCTGCGCCGACCGATCCAGCCGTGGCAGCTACAGAACCAGCTGTGCAAGGTGCAACCGTGAGTTTCGCAAACGATGTTCTTCCAATTATTGAAAGCCGCTGTATCAATTGTCATGGCGGGGAACGAGTGGAAAAAGGTCTGAACCTCAAAACATATGCAGATATGATGCAAGGTTCAGAAAACGGACCCGTGGTCACAGCTAGGAACGTTACAGACAGTAAACTGGTCGAACTGATCGTGACTCAGAAAATGCCCAAGCGCGGACCCAAACTGACTCCGCCTCAAATCCCGCTAATTACTGATTGGGTAAACCAGGGCGCGTTGGATAACTAGCTTTTCATGCAAAACCTTGCGAAGGTTATTTTGAAAGAAACTGTGTGTCTCATGAAGAACCTTCGCAAGGTTACTTGTTTGTGTAAAACATAATTCGTTCATGGACGAGCCATGTTTTAATTTCTGGTATAATTTTGCCGCTTGATGATGGAGAGGTCGCGTAGTCTGGCTTAGCGCGCACGCTTGGAAAGCGTGTAACCCACAAAGGTTCGCGGGTTCAAATCCCGCCCTCTCCGCTACATATGAAAAATCTCCCATTATGAGGGAGATTTTTGTTGTTAACTCGACCAAGTTGGTTCATGAAGATCTATGCCAAGCGAGTAGGGAAGAGAAAATACTACGTGGGCTATTGCGCGGTGTAAACGTGCACCTCGCGTTCCAAACGATTCTGTAGTCGATCTTTTTCTACCTCGATGTCATAGCGTGTTTGAAGGTTGATCCAAAATCGTTCAGAAAGACCAAAGTATCGGGATAGGCGCAAAGCGGTATCAGGCGTAATTGCGCGTTTGCCGAGCACAATCTCATTGATGCGGCGCGGCGGTACACTAATATCTTTGGCGAGCCTATATTGGCTGATACCCATTGGCTCCAGAAATTCTTCGAACAGGATTTCACCCGGATGAATCGGTGGTAATTTTTGTGTCATGTCAATCTCCTTAGTGGTAATCTACGATTTCCACATCGTAACAATCACCGTTTTTCCAGCGAAAACAAATCCGCCACTGCTGATTGATGCGAATACTATATTGACCCTCGCGGTTTCCACTTAACTTCTCCAACTGGTTGCCTGGTGGGATCTTTAAATCATCCAATTTTTCTACTGCATCTAGGATTTCCAGTTTTTGACGAGCCTTGCGCTGAAGCATGGGGTTGAAAACTTCTACTTTCAAAAAATTCAAACTAACAATCTGCCGTGTATACTTATAGCTATGGATAACCTTTCCGGTTCGGTTGAGCGGATCACCTTTTACAACCCTGAAAATGGATATACGGTTTTGCGTTTGCGTCCTGATTCTCAATCAGGGCACCGCTTTACATCCCGGTCTGTTCTGAGTTCCGAGGGACTTGCGACTGTTGTCGGTAACCTGCCTGAGGTCTCGCCGGGGGAGCATCTGAGCCTGCAAG
The DNA here is from genome assembly GCA_036394895.1 of Anaerolineales bacterium. Lineage (GTDB taxonomy): Bacteria > Chloroflexota > Anaerolineae > Anaerolineales > Villigracilaceae > Defluviilinea. Next base: position 8,115 of record DASWEH010000299.1, on the reverse strand, counting down.
GTCAATGGGACAATCATCCAAAACATGGTTCACAATTCAAGGCGGAAGTCTGTGAACAAACCTTACCTGCCACAATCGCTGGCATTCAGGGCTATCTTGGGTCAGGTATGATCAAAGGAATTGGCCCGCGGCTGGCAGAACGCATCGTCGGACGATTCAAGGAAGAGACATTCAACGTGATCGAGTCAACGCCGGAACGCCTGCTCGAAGTACCCGGCATTGGCATGGACCGCACGCAGAGAATCACCAAAGCTTGGGAGGAGCAAAAGCAAGTCAAGGAAATCATGGTGTTTCTGCATGGACACGGGGTCAGTACGAATCTGGCAGTCAAAATATACAAGACCTATGGGGACGCCGCGCTTGAGACTGTCCAAAAAAATCCTTATCAACTCGAACGCGATATTTACGGCGTTGGCTTCAAAACGGCAGACCGCATCGCGCGGGCACTCGGTCTCCCCGTTGATCATCCCTCCCGTATCGAAGCCGGGATTGTTTTTGCATTGAATGAAATGATCGAAGAGGGTCATGTGTATGTTCCGAGAGAAATACTCGCGCAGCGAGCAAATGAACTACTGGGAGTCTCGCCAGAATTGATCGCGCCGGGACTGGAACGCCTTGCACAGGATGATCGCATCCGCCCGGATGTCATTCCATTGAATAACGACAGTGCCATAAAGGAAAATCGCGCGCTGAGTGAATCGACTGGAACCTATGGCTCATCCGTGATCTATTTGACCCCACTTTATTTTGGAGAAAAAGGGGTTGCTGAACGCCTGAGAACACTTGCCAATGCAAAGATATACTCAACCATACCACACCAGATCAGATTTCCGGTTGAGAATTTATCTGACGAACAACTGGTGGCCGTCAATATGGCCTTGGCTCATCCAGTCAGTATTCTGACAGGCGGTCCGGGAACGGGGAAAACCACCTGTCTGAAAGCATTGATCGCCACGCTCGCGGCCCAACACAAACGCTTCGCATTGGCGTCTCCAACAGGACGAGCTGCAAAACGACTCTCCGAAGCGACAGGACATCCAGCCAGCACGATTCATCGTCTCCTGGAATATTCTCCAGTGGAGGGCTTCAAACATAACAACGAGAATCCGCTCGATCTGGATTTTTTGGTGGTAGACGAAGCCTCCATGCTCGATCTGCTCTTGACAAATAACCTGCTGAAGGCTATCCGTCCAGGCACGCATGTTTTGTTCGTTGGGGATGTGGACCAACTCCCTTCCGTGGGAGCTGGCGATGTGTTGCGGGATATGATCAGCAGCGGTATTGCGCCGGTCACGCGTCTGAACACCATTTTTCGTCAGGCAGCCGATTCAAAAATCATCACCAATGCCCACCTCATCAATCAAGGCAAATTTCCAATATTCTCTCAAGGGAATGGTGATTTCTTCCTTTTCACCGCGGAAGACGCAGCGGGCGCGGCGGATTGGATCATCGAAATTGTCACCGAGCGGATCCCCCAGAAATTTGGTTTCAACTCCATCCGAGATATCCAGATCCTGGCTCCCGTTTATCGCGGGCCTGCTGGTGTCATCGCACTCAACGAGCGTCTGCAGGAAAAGCTCAATCCGCCTGCCGGGAGCAAGCCTGAGCGCAAGCTTTTCGGAACCATCTTCCGCATCGGCGACAAGGTGATGCAAACCCAGAACAACTATGACAAAAATGTTTACAATGGCGACATTGGTTTCATCCGGGCAATGGATGTGATCGAGCAAAGACTCGTTGTGGATTTCGACGGGAACTCTGTGACCTACGATTGGAGCGATGTAGATGAATTGACTCTGGCTTATGTGGTTTCCGTGCATAAAGCTCAGGGATCAGAATTCCCGGTGGTGGTGATGCCCATCGTCACCCAGCATTACACCATGCTGCAGCGCAATCTGCTTTACACAGCCATCACCCGCGCCAGCAAACTGTGTGTATTAGCGGGCAGTCGGCGTGCCGTCAGCATGGCGGTGCGGAATAATAAAGTGGCACATCGCTTCACGGCGCTGGAGTGGCGATTAGGGAAAGATGTATGAGGGAATGATTCCAATTCCACCCTATCACCAGAATTAAAATCTCCCGCCTGCGGGAGATTTTTGTTTTAAGTGACCTTACGCACCCTCACGCTCTCGCAGGGTCTCTGACCCTGCGAATTCCCAAAATACAGCGGTCTCAGACCGCCTTGGAGCGGAACTGTGTAAGGTGAGTTATTAATACGGCTCGGTCAGGAAACCTCGCTGAGCGTAGAGATTGGATCATTTTTGGAATCAATCTTGCTAAGGCATAGAAGATAACAAACCAAAACACAATTTCGGCAATGTAACGGAATGACACATCTGTCGGACAGAGTTCTGGACAATAAAATCTCAGCCTAACCCAATCTCTAAAATATGTTATGAGTACTGACGCTGAGAAGATAAGCATTGTAGATAAACCCGGATGAGGCCGGTGAAACAACTTAAGGAGTATCCAAATTAACCACGAGAACACTAATAAAAGCCCGATAAAAGAGGAAATAGACGTCATCAAAACAATCAAGAATTGAATGAAGTACATCGCTTATATTGAACCCTTCATGTCCAACTAAAGCATATCAAAATCCCAAGACTAAGACAACTGATGAAACGCCAGTTTTGGCTGGAAATTACACACTTGGGAAAAAAATAGAAAACTCCCGGAAATCCGGGAGTTACTGTTTAAGGTGTTGTGGTTGCTTCAGGTGTGGCAGTTACTTCACTTTCAGCCACCAAGTGACCTGCATACAAAATAGTTGAGGGCGGGGGAACATCTGGGGAGTGACCTTGTGCTGTTAGACCTTGAGTCGTCAATACTTGATAAAGCAAGGATTTTTCCAAATTGCCATCACCAAAGATATCAGTACCCGGTGACGAGGCGCCTGCCACGCGACGCGTGCCCAAAGAAATTGCTTCATAAGAAGTCAAATCCAAACCCGCGCTACGATCGGTGAGGTCGGCGTTGTGGCAAGAAGTACATCCGAGCGAACCGGGAGACCAGATACTATTTTCCACAAAAAGAGGTTGGATATCTGCAAATGTCCCTTCGCAGGATTGACCGTTCAAATCGGTGAATGGAAAGGCTTCGGTTTCCGGATATCCTGCCGAAATCCAGGCGCCAATTAGATCGGTTGCAGAAACTTTGCATTGATTGAATTTAGCGACATTCTGTGTAGGCTTGGGCTGAGATCCTTTCACAGGGATCAAAGTGGGAACGGGCGTTCGTTCCACTAATTGCGCGCCTTGAACACAGGTTAACGTAAAACCACAAGCCGAAAGATAAACGAAGCCCAGCCAGGCCGCGATAAACACAAGGAACGCGATGATTGTGCCGTAAATCAGTCTGCGAGTATCATCATTCATGTACTGTTCCTCCCCTATTCATTTGGTTTCAACGTGCGAATGTAGTTGACCAGGTCCCAGCGTTCAGAGACAAGAAAATTCTCGTTGAGTGCTGGCATCTTGCCTGTAACGCCATTGGTGATCGTCAGAAAGATCGAGCCATCGCTCTTGGATTGCACAACGGGAGAAGTCAAATTTGCAGGCTTATTTGCCAAAAAGGCCGCGATCGAACCATTCCCCTCTGCGGTCTGTCCATGACACATTTTGCAATTGATATTATACAGCTCAGCGCCGCGCGCGATAGAGGCATCATCCGCGGTAGTGGGGTTTTCTGGCGCGCCCATGCCTGGAATAGCAATCGGTCCCTCAATCGGGATCGAGCGTTCGGGAACCGGAAGCGGATTTTCCATCTGGCGATAAGATGGCTGGATCTCCATGAAGCTTGGCCAGTCAATCTTAATGATGTCGAAGGAGAAGATCAGGATAACGGCAAAGGCAACGCCTGCCGCCACGAAGATCATTGCCAAACGTCTTATGATAACGCTGAGACTCGAGCTCATAAATGACGTGCCTCCGCGGGAGCCACCGACTCAGCTCCTGCATCTTTTAGTGCATCGATGAATTTTTCCTGCTCATTCGCTGGGCAACTGAACAATAAGGCGATCTTACCGTCACTGACTTCTGGAGTGTATTCTTTGGGTGTGTAAGAAGGGAACCCACTATCTATAAACATCCCGATGAAGGAAAATCCCATGAGTCCAAGCATGGTCATCTCAAACGTGATGATAAACCCTTGTGGCACCGGGAAGATGGGCTGCCCGCCAACTAGTAACGGGTAGAGATAAGGAATCCCATAAATGAAGAAGATACCCAGAAACATTCCTAGGATCGCGCCAAACAAGCCAATGCGTGACACGTAGGTGATGGCAGACGGTCTGCCTAAAATGGTGTGCTTGACCGGTATTCCCGAGATGACGTTCATATCGTCATCGCTCACACCCAATTGTTGTAATTTTTCGACGCCCTCCGAAGCGGGCTCAATGTCTTTGAATATGGCAAGAAGTGTAATTGCTTCAGACATAACCAAGCCTCTCTTTACTCAAGGTCGCTGAGAGTTGAAACTTCAGTCCTGCCGAACTTACGCAGCATGTGAGCTTCCTGACCTTCCTGCACCTCCCAGACTGGGATTAAAGGAATAAGGCGAGAAGCCAACATATACAACAACAGGAACAAAGCAAACGTACCGATCGTCATGGGAACTTCAATGCGAGGTTCATACTGACGCCAGGTAAACGGCATGCGGTTAATCGTCACACCGACGGGGATAATAATGTAACGCTCAAGGTACATGCCAACGTTGATCAGAAGGCCCGCGATCGCCAATAACCATGGTGTCTGACGCCACTTTTTGTTCCATAAGAGCGACCAAGGCACCACGATATTACAGAACAGCATGATATACCAAAGGTATGCCACCGGACCCTTCTCGGTATACTCCTGCACGAGCTTGTCCCATACATCCCCTCCATACCAGGGAACGAGATAGTCGTTGAAGTAGAAATACGCCCAAGCCATGGAGACCATCAACATCAACATACCCATCGTATTGAAGTGTTCAGGGCGTATGAAATATTTGTAGTGCTTCATCGTGGAACGGAGCAGGAACAAAACGATTGCCACAGCCGCCATGCCAGAATGCAAGGCACCAATAACAAAGTAAGGACCAAATACCGTGGATGACCAGCCAGGACGGGAAGCCATTGCAAAGTCCCAGGACACGATGGTATGGACCGAGAACATCACCGGGATGATCGCAAAAGCAAAGATGTTCATCGCTGTGGTGAGATTCTTCCATTCCCCTTCCGTGCCTCGAAATCCAATCGCTAAGGTTTTGTAGAACACTTTCAACCATCCGCCTTGCGTACGGTCGCGCGCCATTGCCAGGTCCGGGATGAGCGGCAGGATCAAATACATGGTGCTGCACAACAGATAAGTTGTGATCGCCATAAGGTCCCACATCAAGGGCGAGTGGAAATCGGGCCAGATGCGACGCTCATTTGGAATCGGAAACATCCAGTACGTCAGCCAGACACGTCCCAAGTGCATGAAGACACTAAGCCCAGCCTGGACCAAACCAAAGGTGGTCATCAATTCTGCCGCGCGAGTGAAAGGGCGACGGGATTCCACTTTCAAGACTCGCAAAATTGCAGAGATGAATGTGCCAGCATGACTGATACCAATCCAAAACACTGTATTGACCAGGAACACGCCCCAGTAATCGGGACGAGTCACGCCCGCCATGCCCTGGCCTTGCATGATCAGGATATACCATTCATAACCCAAAGCAAAAAGAACGATGAGCGTCAGAACGCCAGTGACGGCCCAGAACGCTGGACTTGTCGTATGCATCGCCTCCATCACCATGGCGTTCATTTGCCCGCGCGGCAGCGGGTCGTGCATCAAATGTTCACGCGGGTCTTCATGCTCTTCAGCACGAGGACGAGCAAGCGGTTTGGCAATCGATGCCATTTAGACTCCTCCCGTCAGATAGGTAATACGCGGCAATGTTCGAACTTCCTCGAGTGCACGATAGGCGCGGCTGGGATGCGCAGCAGCAATTTGGTTGATATGTGATTCCGGGTCATCCAAGCGGCCGAATGTGATGGCATTCGCGGGGCAGGCCTGTGCACAAGCCGTTGTAAATTCACCATCCTGCACATCGCGGCCTTCAGACTTCGCTTTATCCTCTGCTTTGTGAATGCGCTGAATGCAGAAGGTACACTTCTCCATGACACCACGCCGGCGTACCGTCACGTCTGGGTTCATCTGATTATGGAGAGTGAGCAATTCAGGGTGAACGCGTTCATCGTTATAGTCTCTCCAATTGAAGGAACGCACCTGGTAAGGGCAGTTGTTCCCACAATAACGTGTGCCCACGCAGCGGTTATAGACCTGCAAATTGAGATCTTCAGACAGGCTGTGCACCGAAGCATAGACCGGACAAACCGGTTCACAGGGCGCATTATGACATTGCTGGCAGAGCATTGGCTGAAAGGAAGTCATCTTGACCTCGGGATAATCCTTGCTTTCCCATAAGCGCTCAATCCGGATCCAGTGCATGTAACGGCCATAGCCTGCATCCTCCTCGCCCACAATCGCAACATTGTTTTCCATTGAGCAGGCAGCCACACAAGCCTGACAACCTGTGCAGAGATCCTGATCGATCACCATGCCCCAACGCCCAACCGGTTCTTCTTCCGTTTGATTCATAACACCAGGCATTCCTAATTCAGTAGCCATAAAGCTCTCCTATTTTTCCTCTGTAAATCCATATACGCCCAGCTTGCCTTCCATCCGCGACAACAAACGTTTCTTGCCGGTCTTTTCAACCTTGACCTTCATCCCCATAAATGCGAGATCACCTGCTTCATTAAAATTCGCGCCGAGAATATCGGCTAGATTCACCCCGCGCCCTTGAGCATAGCTTCCATAAGCGGTGTGACCCTGCCCGAACGGCATGGCGATCGTATCGGGACGGATAGCCGGGTACCGATAAACAGAGGCTTCCACCGCCCCTGCCTCGCTCACAATCCGAACAACATCATCATCTTCGATACCGAGTTCTTCGGCAGTCTTCGGATTGATCTCCACCCAGGTATTCCACATCACAGTGGTCGTTGGGTCTGCCAATTCCTGCAACCAGGGCTTGTTTGCGCCGGCTTCCCCCAATGTGGGTGAAAGGAATGGCTTGAAGAAAAATTCGCCTTCCCCGGCAAATTCCGCCGCGCCAACTTCCAGCGCCTTCCCGAGCGCAGTAGCGGCAACCGGCGCGGCCATTTCAGTGGTAGTCCTCCACCAGCCGCCATATTGTTGGAAGTACGCAGAAAACGAATTGATTTCGGGAGCAACGAAGGAACCGTCCACTTGATCAATGAGATTGGTTAGTTTGCTCTGAATGTATTCAACTTCATCATTGAACGGGAGCGCTTGAGCAAATTGGTCGCCAGCCAATTTTGTAGCGGCAATCAATACATCAGCGGTTCCGCGAACATTGTAGAGCAGATTCGGCGTCTCTCTTTCATAAACCCCAGACACCACAGGTTGCGCGCCCGAAAGCACGGACTGTGTCGTACCCGTCGCAACCCGCTGATAGCCCCAGGATTCCAGTCCGTGACGATCAGGGAAGATGTAGTCGGAGGCAACGGCAGTTTCATCCGGGAAGGTTGAGAATGAAATGACGGTTTCCACATTTGCCAGCGCTTCAGGGAAACCAAGGGACTTGGGAAGTTCAAAGACCGGGTTGACAGCATGCACAAACAAAGTTTTGATCCCACCACTTTTCATCTGATTCACGAAATCAGCCATTTCCTGCATGCTGGCGGAACGCTGATACGCGTCTTCATTTGGCGAAAGCGGTGAAAGGAACACGCCGCCAGGCTTGCCAAAATTGTCAGTCAGTGCGTTGAAGGTAAGAATAGCTTTAGCAGTCTGCAAACCATTGCTCAGCCCTAAGGCGGAGCCGCCGGGAATAGCAATTGGATTGGTTGACTCAACGATATGCTGTACGACATTCTCCAACGTTTCCAAGCTGACATCGGCATCCGAGGCGATGCTTTTCAGATCAGCCGTGGCGAAGACTTGCGGTACCGCACCACCTTTTGCTTCAGCCAAGAGTCTGCCAATCGCAAGCGCGACCAACCCCTCCGTTCCGGGCCGCACCGGGATCCACTGGTCCGCTTTGGCAGCCGTGGAAGACATC
>DASWEH010000298.1:0-6126 GCA_036394895.1 Anaerolineales bacterium | reverse complement strand
AAATTCCCGGGATCGTAACGACCAGCAATTTCCAATTTCTTCCCAGATAGATAGGTAACTACAACCTCGTACTCCTCCCCGGGACCCGTGCGGCAATTGGTCGATTCTTGAACCGTAAGCATGGGCACAGAATAAGTAGGAGTGATTGCCACAGTAGGTGAACCAGCAGTCGATAATGTTTGTGTGATAAGAGGAGAGCTTGTATTTGTCACGAGAGGAGTTGATTCAGTGGCAGCCGCGGAGGGAGTAAATATCACCTGCAACGTCAACGCCGCGGCAGTCTGGATATCGTTGGGCGGAGGGACTTGTTCAACCGGCGTGTTACAGGCGAGAATCGCTGCGACCAAAATCAACGCGGGGAAGCTGAGCTTCAATCGAAGGTTCATATCCCAATTATAGGTCTATTTGATTTTCTTGTGGGCACGACCTCCAATGCGGAAGAATCGGAGTTTACCCTTCTCATCTCGCAAAAAATCTCCCAGAGCGTCCTTGTAGGGTTCATCCAGCCCAATGACCTTATCCTTTTCATAGAATGAAAAACGCATCGGCGGCAGGGCGGGGCCTGGAGGTGTATCCGGCCTAGGAAAGCCTCCCAGCGGGATGTGATGATAGATGAGATGCTCACCTTTCACTTTGAGGTCAAAACATTCCGTACCAATACGATATCTGCCAAGATATTGTTTTAATTCATTCGAAGGAGTCTTAATGGGCTTTGGTAACTTTGATTTCGCATTAAAAAAGAGTTCGAGCGCGTAACTGAAAATGCCATTGTTAATGATTCCGCCATCGTCGCTGTTGGTCAGAATGGCAAGCGCGAAATCTTTTTCAGGAATGAAGCTAAAGAGAGCCTGTTGTCCGTTGGTCGCGCCGCCGTGCGAATACGTGGTCAGTTCACCAACTTTGCGGATAAACCATGTGATTCCCATCAATCCGCGTGCGCCTGCATCCACTTGTGGGATTCGCATGGCTTTCAGGCTCTTGCCGGTAATCACGTTCTTCTTCCCATTGCTCATATGGAAGCGTGCATACTTCAGCAGATCTCGAACGGTGCTCACGACTCCACCTACGCCGTTCCCCGCTCTGCCAATTGCCCAAGGACGCGCTACCCGGACTTTGCCCTTCACCTTCTGATGCCCAACAACAAAGCGATGCGTAAATAAAAGATCGCTCGGATAAAAGAAAGACATCTTTAACCCAATCGGATCAAACAACATTTCCTGCGCGGCTTGCTCATACGGTTTCTTCGTGACGATTTCAATAATACGAGAAGCAACATTGAACCCCGTATTGTTGTAAGACCAAATCGTGCCCATCGGTTGGACTTGGGGAAGCTTCGCAATGTCTTTCACCATTTTGTCTAAGGCATCCTCACCATTGCCAAAATCGTTGAAGTAATCGCCGACCCATCCGCCCATGTGCGTGAGCAAGTGGCGGACGGTTACTTTTTTTGTTACGTCTTTATCGCGTAATTTGAAGTCCCTAAGGTATTTCTTCACAGGCGCATCGAGATCAACTTTTCCCTGCTCTGCTAATTGCATGAGCATTGTGCCGGTAAACGTTTTGCTAATCGAACCTGTTTGAAAGAGCGTATCAGCCGTAACAGGAAGTGGATGTTCAAGGCTGGTCACACCAAAACCTTCAGCATATTCGTTTCCGGCATGCCAGATTCCAATTGCCACACCCGGCACGTCGAGGCGTTTCATTTCCGAGACGATCTTTTGGGCGATCTTTTTGAATGTGGGGTCTGTGATGTGCGATATTGAAAGATTCATGCTTGTCCTTTACATACTGGAATATTGAAGAGCCATCCAATTTTATATCACTCTGAACCGAGTGAGCAGGAAACGTTTTGGTTATTGTTTCTTGCCGTGCTGCATTTTGAAAAAAACTTCCAGTAGATGGGGGTCGAAGAAAACGCTATCTTGTTCCATAATCGAGAGTGCTTGCTTGTGGGAATAGGCAGCCCGATAGCCTCGATTGCTAGTCAACGCGTCATACGTATCTGTAATTCGAATAATTCTAGCTTCCAAAGGGATTTGATTACCTTTGAGTTTTTGCGGATAGCCGCTTCCGTCAAAATTCTCATGATGATGGCGGATGATTAAAGGAATAATGGGATCTATCTCTAGGGTTTCCATCAGATTGGCGCCTAACTGCGCGTGATGCTGGACCATAAAATATTCAGCCTCAGTAAAACGTCCTGGCTTGTTGATGATAAATTCGTTGATCGCGATCTTGCCTATATCATGGACCTCAGCGGCAAAGGCTAGGGTCTCTATTTGGGCAGATGTCAGATCAACTTTTTGGCCGAAGGCAGAGGATAGCCCCATTACGTGATTCGAATGTGCTTTGCCGTGCGGATCCCGCAGGCCAATAATGCTTGTAAGGAACGGAAGTAGGTCGACCATGTTTCTCCAATCCAGTCATGCTATGATGATAGGGCCTACCCCCTTCGTCTTACAAACAGGGCAGGACACTTTGCGCCTGCCCTTGTTTATTATTCGCCAGTACCTTCCAACCACGTGGACATATACTCTGGCTTCTCATACTCGAGAGCCTGGCTGGTCAGATTTAATGGATAAAACGTATCCACCATGACAGCCAGTTCCTTGGTTTCCTTCTTCCCAATGGAGGCTTCTGTCATCCCAGGCTGCGGACCATGTGCAAGCCCATAAGGATGCATGCTGATGTCGCAGCGATCGATCCCTTTGCGCGACATGAAATCACCCTCCGCATAATAGATGATCTCGTCTGAATTGACATTGGAGTGATTGTACGGCGCAGGAATACTCTCGGGATGATAATCAAACAGACGCGGGACGAATGAACAAACCACGAAATTATGGGCCTCGAAGGTTTGATGGACAGGCGGCGGTTGATGGACGCGTCCCGTGATTGGCTCAAAGTCTTCGATGTTGAAGATCCACGGATAAAGATAACCATCCCAGCCAACGACATCGAACGGATGGTAATCCAAGATATGCTTAGTAAGCCGGTCGCGTACCTTGATGCGCACTTCAAAATCGCCACGCTCAGTATGTGTCTCAAGCTCTTCCGGCGGGCGAATGTCGCGCTCAGAGTATGGCGCATGTTCGAGCAATTGACCGAATTCGTTTCGATAGCGTTTCGGGGGTTCGATTTGAGAGGGGTTCTCGATTGTAAAAAAGCGTGCCTCCTCACCGTCAAGCTGCATTTGCCAAGTTGTCCCAAAGGGAATCACGATGTAGTCGCCTTTGCGGAATTTTAAATTTCCGAATTGGGATTTCAAGACACCGTTGCCTTCATGTACCCACCAGGTTTCATAAGCTTGCGCGTTGCGATAAAAATAATCCATGCTTTGCGAGGCGCGTGAAACGCCCAGGATTACATCCCGGTTGGCTAACAGTGGAATCCGCGCGGAAACGGGATCTGTTCCCAGTGGGGCATCCGCGGTCCTAAAGGCGCGATGACGGATAGGGCCGAAGTCCACCGTTTCGGGCAGGCGTGAGCCGAGATCTTCCACTTGTTTGACGCGCGGCGGAATGAAGTTGTGATACAAGATAGATTGAAGGGACGAGAATCCTTCTAGTCCCATTAGTTCTTCACGGTAGAGACCTCCTCCATTTGGTTTATGGAATTGCGTATGGCGTTTGTGGGGGAGTTGTCCAAGTTTGTGATAGAAGGGCATGTTACCTCCTTAAGGGGTTTTCACAAGAATAGATTGAATCAATGCATCCAACATCGTCATAGAGGGCGTAAACGAATCTGGAGCCTGTGAATTCAGCTTCTCGGTGACAGAAAAATAATAGGTATCATTTGGCCCCACACTGGTTGGAATGGGAATGCCTCCCGCCGGGACAGAGGATTCCGGTTTTTCATCCTCCGGAAGAATAGGGGCCGTGACTGGCAGTATGGCAATCACGTAATACTTACTGTCGCTTGTGAGTCCTTCGAAGTGATAAAACAATTCGTGATTATTGATCGGCGCGGGATACTGGTCGTATTGGGTTAACTCACGCACGCCACTGCCATTTTGGAATTTGATCAGTTGTATGTTCGCGGCGATGATATGACCGGCGTTAAAGAACGGCACATTGGGGAGTGTCTCTTTCAAAAGAGGCGAACCTGCCAGGGCTTTTTTAAGGCGTTCGATTTGTTCGCTCGCCACAGAATTGACTTGGGCATATTCATCTGCCGGGTAAACATAGATTTGGGGTTCAAAGAATTTTCCTTGCAGCGGGTATCCTGTCAATGTAAACCTCAAATGCGTGGGCGCAATTTCCCAGGGTGCACTGCTATTTGTATCAACGGATGTCATTGTCTCTGTATTTGCACTGCTTGCCATTCCACTTGGAATAACAAAGGAAACGTTCTCATAGGATACAGGGATTCCACCTGTTTGGTTTGGAATTGGGGTGGAAACACTTTGACTTGGTACCGCCGTGAGTGCCTGCATCGTCGTGGCGACAATGGTACCTACCTGATCTACTTGGGTCGGCGTTACTGGTATCAGGGTGGACAGCGAGCATGCCAGGGTAACCATCACCACCCCAACTATTTCAAATAATGTTTGTGGTTTTCGTTTCATTTCTTCTCATATACTCCTGGCAATAAAAGGAGTTTGGTGACAGGAAAGACCTTTTGCCTTCGATGTTGGTTTCAAATGACTAAGCAATCGTGTTTCTCAAGACGCCGATCCTTTCGATCTCCAACTCCACAACATCGCCATGATTTAGCCAAGGTCCTTGATTCTTGGTCAGTTCATAAAGACAGCCTGTGCCCACTGTGCCTGAACCGATAACGTCCCCTGGATTCAACATCACAGATTGAGATGCCCGTGCGAGGATGTCACCAAACGACCAGTAAATATCGTTAAAGTTGCCGCGTGACATCTCAACACCATTAACTCTCGCTACCATGGACAAATCATATACGCCAGGGCGTCCTGCCGATTTATCGGTGAGTTCTTCCTGCGTGACGATCACAGGTCCAAATGAACAGGCGAAGTCCTTCGATTTGACGGGACCAAAATTCACCTTCATTTCCTGCACCTGCAAATCACGCGCCGACCAATCATTGAAAATGGTATAGCCAAAGATATGGTCCGGTGCATTTTCGGGCCTAATGTCCATTCCGCGTTTCCCGATCACCACGGCAATCTCAAGCTCATAGTCCAGTGCCTGCGTGTAAGAAGGATACGGAACGACGTCTTCATGACCATAGTTGTTGTTCGGGTTGGAAAAATAAAAGACAGGGAACTTATACCAGTTCTCTGGCACCTCTTGTCCGCGGTTGCGATTGGCAGTCTTGACATGCGTTTCAAAGGCATAAAAATCGCGCAGAGTGGCAGGATGGATCGGCGCGTGGAATGTAACTTCATCAAATGAGAGAGCTTCCTTCGATGCCCGGCTTGCAGCCTTTTCCGCACCTGCGGCAATGACTTCCTGCATATCGGGATAGGGCAGGGTATGGACTCGGTCATCGATCACGAGAGCAGGCTGGGACGAGGCGCGCAGCGTGGAGACGGTGGCAAATTTCATAATATTCTTTTATGTCGTTGCGAGCCGACAGGCGAAGCAATCTCCCGTTTGGTGAAAGTGTCTTGTCGAGGAGTGTTACCCGTTTCATTGGAGATTGCTCACTTGCACCTGCGTGCCAGTGCAGGTGTCGTCACTACACTCCTCGCAACGACATATTCCTTTTAAAGGTTCCCGCGTCGTTCCTGTTCCATCTCGATGGATTCAAACAGGGCTCTGAAGTTGCCTTTGCCGAATCCCTGGGAACCGTGTCGCTGGATGACTTCAATGAACATGGTGGGGCGATCCTGAATAGGGCGTGTAAAGATTTGCAGGAGATAGCCCTCATCGTCGCGATCCACAAGAATACCCAGATCGTGAATGTCCTTCATATCTTCCTTGATTTTGCCAACGCGGTCGGGGAGCATCTCATAATACGTATCGGGCACACGCAGGAATTCCACGCCGCGTTTACGGAGTTCTTCGACCGTTGAGAGAATATCGCCGGTAATGATGGCGAGGTGTTGGACACCAGGGGTGAGATAATAATCGAGGTACTCTTCGATCTGACTCTTGCGGCGGCCCTCGGCAGGTTCGTTGATCGGGAATTTGACGCGCCCATTTCCGTTCT
>DASWEH010000297.1:0-12768 GCA_036394895.1 Anaerolineales bacterium | reverse complement strand
CGCACAGAAGAACGCGGGACCTGCCGGCGTCACCGTTGTGATCGCTCGCGACGATATGCTCGAGCGCACCCCTGCCAATTTGCCTGTTATGCTTGATTACAAAGCTTTGGCAGCCAGCGGATCTTTGCACAACACTCCACCAGCTTTCGCTATTTACATTGTGGGACTCGTTTTCCAGTGGGCGAAGAAACTGGGTGGTCTCGCTGAGATCCAAAAGATCAACCGCAAGAAAGCGGATTTGATCTACGCGGCGATCGATGAAAGCGGTGGCTTCTATCGCGGTCATGCGGCACCCGAAGCACGCTCTGTCATGAACATTCCGTTCCGCTTACCTACTGAAGAATTGGAAGATACCTTCGCCAAGGAAGCGAAGAAGAATGACCTGATCGGTCTCAAAGGTCATCGCTCAGTCGGTGGTATGCGTGCTTCCATCTACAACGCCATGACAGTTGAAGGCGCAGAAGAACTGGTCAAGTTCATGAAGGAATTCCAGAAGAAGAACGGATAACTTCTAAAGTCACTAGCTACAGATTATACAGATTTCCACGAGTTTTTCTTAATAAATCCGCGTGAATTCGTGAAATCTGTGGCAAAAATCTCTCCACTTAAAGAAATGTAAATCAATTGCCCGCTTTCCTATGAAGGCGGGCTTTTTCTTTGGTTATAATAACCCGATGGACTTCTTTTTCCCCGAAGATCAACTCCAACGGATGACTCCTGAAGAAACCCGCATTACATCCCTCACTGCCCAACCCTATCCTGATGGTTATCGTCTACGCGTCAATATCGAGATGACGCCGTTCCAAAAGCGTCCTCATCTTGAGGTGGTGCTTAACGATTCAAATGGAGACGAAGTTGCCTCAACAAGCATCGTCGAGCCTATGGGTTGGAAGATTGAGTTCACCATGCATATTCGCGGTGAACTGAAAAATCCGTATACATTGGAGGCCAAACTTTTTTATCCTGATGGACCAACCACTGAACCACAAACATTTAAGTTTGATGTGGAACCGCCTCAACCGAAGCCTGAGACGCTCGATCCTGACTCTGCCAGTCAGGACAAGCCTGATGCCGCCTAAATAACATTCGCCATGCTGAAAACATTTTCCCGCCTCGCCGCGCTGACAATGATTCTGTGTCTTGTTATTCTCTCATTTCTTGGTTGTTCGCCGCAAGCCACACCAACTTCCGCCACAACGATTTCAGTGGAGCAACCAACGGCAACAGAGAAGTTCATTCCTGTCGTATCGAAAAACGCTGAAGAGGTGGTGATCTTCTCCTATGAAGAAGATGGTTATGCTCATCTCTTTGCTTATATCCCGGAGAAAATGCCGCTCACACGCATTACGGCTGGAGACTGGGATGACATCACACCTTCGCCCAGCCCGAACGGTGAGAAGATCGCATTTGCATCCAATCGCAACGGTTTCTGGGATCTGTATCTTTTGGATCTGGCAAGTGGTGACGTAGCCCAACTTACGAACACGCCTCAATACGAAGGCGCGCCGACCTGGTCGCCAGATGGCTCGTTCCTTGCGTTCGAATCCTATGAGAATGAAAACCTGAACATTGTCGTTGGCTCTGCAACTGATCCATTAAGTAACCCGATTCCCCTAACAACATCCTCCGCTTCTGATCACTCCCCCGCCTGGGCGCCAGACGGTCGTCACATTGCGTTCATCTCGGACGGTGAGGTCATCCTTGCAGATCTGGATCGTACAGATGAGAGGCGCTTTCAAAACCTCAGTAACACAGCGCTTGCATCTGAGTCACATCCTGTCTGGTCGCCAGATGGGAAGCGTCTCGCATGGGCATCTTCCTCGCAAAGTGTAGGACAGAGTGGTATCTATGTTTGGAACTCATCTAAGAACGTTCCCGCCTCCTGGATTGGAGATGGAAACTGGCCAGCTTGGAATGTTTCCGGTGACCAGATCATCACAACATTCGCCGCGCCGAACGCGACTTATCTCACCATCTATTCCCCGGATGGGAAACTTCTTCAGGCGCTCACACCTTTCCCTGCTCCAACGCTGCGCGGATTACTTTGGGCAGACCTGACCATGCCTGAGTCGTTGCCTAAAGATTTTCAACTGGCTGCCGAACTAACGCCGGCGCCACTTTGGGCACCCATGGGTGAGCCAGTTTCAGAAGGGTCATCTGGAAGATGGTCGCTTGTGGATTTAGAGGGTATCCAAGCCCCTTACCCACAATTGCATGATCTTACAAACGAAGGCTTTGATGCACTGCGTGAACGCGTCCGGCTCGAGGTTGGCTGGGATGCGCTAGCAAGCCTGGAAAATGCGTTCGTTCCCCTCACTACTTCTCTTGATCCCGGCTTTAGCGAAGATTGGCTTTATACGGGCCGTGCCTTTGCAATCAATTCTCTGATGACGAACGCGGGCTGGATGGTGGCTGTACGTGAAGATTTCGGCGCACAGACCTACTGGCGTTTATATCTGCGTGCCCAACTACAGGATGGATCGCTCGGCGAACCTCTGCGTGATACACCCTGGGACTTAAGCGCTCGATATAATCTTGACCCAAAAATCTATGAACAGGGTGGAAAATACAGCGATGTTCCACCAGGTTACTGGGTGGATGTCACTGCATTGGCAATTCAATATGAATGGGAACGTGTCCCGGCACTCCCGAATTGGCGCACGTTCTATCGCGGCGCGCGCTTCACAGAATTCGCGCTCACCGGCGGGTTGGATTGGTATTCTGCCATGCTTGAACTTTATCCGCCCGATGTACTCGTTACACCAACGCAGGTCTTGCCTCCGACTCTCACTCCTACGCGTACACCTCTCCCCACCCGGACTCCATTACCCACGCGTACCCCGCGTCCAACCTTCACGCCATCCGCGACGCGTTCACCAACCATCACAACAACTCCAACGGGTACACTATTGCCCTCAGCTACTCCGCCAACAGTGATTCCATGAAGCAAAGATTTATTCGCGCTGAGCGGAGGGGCGACAGCTCCGTAGACGAAGCGGCTATTTTGCGAAATGCGCTCCGTCTGCGCTTCTCTCCGCTCCGCGTGAGGATTATTCTTTATTTGATACTCATTCTTGCCTCATGCACTCCGGTATCAACAATGGAAACGGGAGCAACTCCAACGGCAGTGATTGCCGGTGCAACCGCCGCGCAAGCGCAGCAGCCTGTGGAGGAGATCGCAGCTCAGCTCAAACCCACGATCGCGCCTTTTCGATTTGTCCTCCCAACGCCGGGCGCAGAACCAGTGTCTGGATGGCGTCCGCCTCTCTATCCGGTGCCGTGGGCTGTTTCCCCTTACGATCATTTTTATTTTGCACGTCCCATCGCCGCGGACAATGTCAACTGGCCGCTCGCCGAATATCGCTATGGAGGGGTATTCTTTGCACCAAATGTCGTACACACGGGCGTGGATATCGATGCACAGGAAGACACGCCGATCCTTGCGGCGGGTCCAGGAACTGTCGTTTCAGCAGATTGGGGTTTATTTACGGAAGTACCAGGTAATATTACGGATCCATATGGACAGGCAGTAGTGATCCGCCATGATTTTGGCTATAAAGATCAGGCACTTTTTACCATCTATGCTCACATGAGCAAGCTTATTGCTGTCGTTGGGCAACACGTAGAAACAGGCGATGTGCTTGGTCTGGTTGGCGACACTGGCGCAACAACAGGACCCCATTTGCATTTCGAAGTACGTGTGGGCGGAAATACGTTTTACAACACATCAAATCCTGAACTATGGATGGCTCCGCCGCAAGGCTGGGGTGTTTTGGTCGGACGTCTAACAGATGAAGATGGAAAGCTAATGCATCAATTTTCTGTGGAAGTACGACCCATGCCTTCAGAAGTACCCTTACGAAAGGTACTAACGTACGCGGAAGGTCCAGTTAACTCTGATGATTATTATCAGGAGAATTTAGTGTTAAGCGATTTGCCAGCAGGGTTATATAAGATTGTATTCGAATATAAAGATAAAAAGCTGCAATTTTGGGCGGATATTTATCCCGGTCAGGTAACTTACTTTACATTCACCGATGAAGATGGATTTCAAGTTGTCCCGCCGCCTATACCAACATTGGATTTTTTGCCAGGAACGGCAACAGTGATACCATGATGAGGAAAAATGAACGAACCAGATTCACAGAACCCCGAATCAAATCATAATTCAGATGAATGGAAATCATGGCCACCTGAATTTTTTCTATCCGTATTGTTTTATGAACTTCGGACTCCTCTCATCGCAATAAAAGGCTATACAACAATTCTTTCAGATGAAAAAGCCAAAGAACATCATCCACAGGCGCTTGAAAAGATTTTTAAAAACGTTGAGAGAATCGAGAAACTCTGCGAAGGTATCGCAGATTATCGCACAGAACTTGAGAAAAAACTTGACACCTGAACCCTGAAACTTGACGCTATTCCCGTACCTTGACGTTCAGAACATCTGTGCTATACTTCTTCCCTACATAATAATTTGACCCTTACACTTTGTATTTGGAGAGTAAACCATGTCCCCTCGAAAATCTAAATCTAGCGCTGACGAACAAATCGAAATGCCGTCCAGAAATGTGGTGGATGGTGCAAAACGTGCTGTACTCGATAAAGCTGTCGGCGATATCCTCAAACGCTATGGCGACGGTTCCATTATGCGCCTCGGCGAAGCCAAACACATGGAGACCGAAGCCTTCCCCACTGGCTCGTTGTCACTTGATATCGCACTTGGTGTGGGCGGCATTCCGCGTGGGCGTATTACCGAAATTTACGGACCTGAATCTTCAGGAAAAACGACGATCTGTCAGCACATCGTGGCGGAGGCGCAACGAATGGGTGGCGTGGCGGCGTTCGTAGATATGGAACATGCTCTCGATCCGGTCTATGCTGCGCGCGTCGGCGTGGACATTGACAACCTGCTTGTCTCCCAACCAGATACCGGTGAACAGGCGCTTGAGATCACGGAAACTCTTGTCCGCTCTGGCGGTATAGATGTTGTCGTCATTGACTCGGTCGCTGCGCTGGTCCCGCGGGCTGAAATCGAAGGTGACATGGGTGATCCCTCCATGGGTGTTCAGGCACGTTTGATGTCTCAGGCGTTACGAAAGCTCTCCGGGGCGATCAATCAAACCAAGACTGCTGTTATTTTTACTAATCAATTGCGCCAGAAGATCGGTGTGATGTTCGGCAACCCCGAAACGACCACAGGTGGACAGGCCCTCAAATTCTATGCATCGGTTCGTCTTGACGTCCGTCGCATCCAGGCCATCAAGGTTGGCGATGAGGTGATCGGCAATCGGACGCGCGTCAAGGTCGTCAAGAACAAAGTCGCCCCTCCCTTCCGCACGGCAGAGTTCGATATCATGTTCAACGAAGGTATTTCGAAATCAGGGGATGTACTCGATCTTGCCACGAAGTTCGAAGTTGTCCAAAAGCGCGGCGCCTTCTTTTCGTATGGCGATATTCGTCTCGGTCAGGGACGCGAGAACGCCAAAGATTTCTTGCGCCAGAATCCAGATCTTATGAATGAAATCGATGTCGTCATTCGACAAAAAGCCTTGAGTGGTGAAATCGCTCTTCCATTGGATCTGGGTGTTGAATCAGACGGCGGTGGTGCCGCTGTCGAAGAAGAATTATAAAATGCCCTGTTGGGGCGACCCGCTGGGTCGCCCTTTTTATTATGAGACTTCGACCACCTTCGAAACGTTTCCACTTCGCGCGTAGCCGACCATTGCTGGCCGTTGTTCTGACTCTTTTCCTCATTTCAGCCTGTTCCCCTGCCCCCACACCAACTCCCTTTCGCCCTCCCACCGTCCAGGCTCCGCTGATCGAACCGACCCTTATCATTCATCCCACGCAAGAAGTTGTGGTGATTGAATCCACTCCCCTGCCAACTGTTTTCCCCACAGTAAACCCTACAGAGTGTTCGAACAATCTCACCTTCGTCGAAGACCTCACGATCCCTGACAACATGTTCACCACGTTTGGCTTGGCACTCGATAAACAATGGCTGGTCCAAAATAGCGGCACTTGTAACTGGAATTCTGGTTACCGTTTGAAACATATCGGTGGAGCAGATCTCGGCGCGCCGGAAGAGCTCGCCCTCTATCCCGCCAAAGCCGGCACACAAGCAACGATCCAAATCCTGTTCACTGCGCCTTTTACAGAAGGTGCTTATGAAAGTGCGTGGCAGGCAATCGACCCGAACGGAACCGCGTTTGGTGACCCGATCTACATTAGGATTGCTGTTCAGTAAGGAGGCAGAATAATGGCAGAAACATATTCGGTTGGTGATCATTTTGTGAACAAAGACCCGTCTATACATGTGTTGTACGATCAACTGGTATCACTTCTGCGCACATTTGGTCCCGTTGAAGAAGATCCCAAAAAGACATCGATCCATCTCAACCGCAAATCAGCACTAGCTGGTGTGGAAACCCGAAAGAATTACTTTTTACTCAATATTAAATCAGATCATCCGATAAAAAGTCCGCGCGTGGAAAAAGCCGAGCAGGTTTCATCCAAACGATTCCACCATAAAGTGCGGATTTCCTCTCCCAACGATTTCGATGAAGAGCTCAAAACCTGGCTCAAAGAAGCGTACGCTCTTTCAGAGTGACTCCCTTTCCAAAGAATGTCAAAGATTGACGACTACCACCAAACGCTGAAAGAACTGGACAATTGGATTCCATTTCTGCGCAAGAACTCCGGCTTGCCGGGTCCACGCGGGAATTTGGAATTGGCGCATGCTGTTGCTGAACTGGGAAGCAAAAAACGATTCAAAGAGTTGTTATCGTTTCAAGCGGAAGAAAATACTCCAGAAGTATTTCTAGTATTCTGTGGTGTGATGGGATTGGGGAAATTAGCCGCAAACGAGCCAAAGCTATTTGACCAATTACGCGAGTATGCCTCTGATCCACGCTGGCGGATTCGCGAAGCTGTGGCAACAGGTTTGCAGCTGGTTGGCGATCAGGATATGGACCTGTTGCTCAAGGAAATGCAAAAATGGAGCAAGGGGAATTGGTATGAGAAACGCGCCGCGGCCGCTGCCCTGGCTGAACCACGATTGTTAAGACAGCCGAAATATGCGAAGGAAGCCTGGCAAGTTTTGGATGAGATCACTGGCTCAATGGAAGGTATGGGTGAGCCAAAAGAGGAGTCCTTCAAAGTTCTTCGGCAGGCAATGGGTTATTGTTGGAGCGTGGTTGTCGCGGCATTACCCGAGATGGGCAAGCCAAGGATGGAGAAGTGGTTAGATAGTCAGAACAAAGATATCCATTGGATGATGAGAGAAAACTTGAAAAAGAATCGCCTCCTCAAAATGGACGCGGACTGGGTCAAAGCATGTAATGAGAAATTAGAGCAAGCTTCTTAAACCACAAAAGGAGATAAGCCTGTGGCGTCCAAAAATGATTTTCCTATTGTTTTCGAACAACTCAAGAACATTCTAAAACCTCATGCAGAAAAACTGACTCTCAAAATAGATACTTCAGACACTTATTACATCGACGGACCCTACAGCGAAAAATCGAAGAAGCAACTCTTCTTCGGCTCCGCGCAGGTCAAGAAGAATTATGTCTCGTTTTATCTTATGCCTGTTTACATGTATCCAGATCTACTCAAAGATATCTCACCCGAATTGAAAAAACGTATGCAGGGAAAATCCTGCTTCAACTTTAAAAAGGTCGAGCCTGATCTTTTTGAAGAACTGAGAGAGTTAACTCAGAAAAGTGTCGAACGATTTCAAAAGGAGAATGCCTCATGAACGGACAAGATATTACTTTCGACGTAGATGGCAAACCTGTTGCAGGTTATTTAGCGATCCCTGCACAACCAAACGCCCCAGGTGTGATCGTCTTGCACGCCTGGTGGGGATTGAATTCATTTTTCAAGAGTCTATGTGACCGATTGGCATCCGAAGGCTTTGTTGCGTTCGCTCCAGATTTGTATGATGGCAAAGTCGCCAAGACGGTTGACGAGGCCAAACAGTTGATGCCAAAAAACGAATTTGAACAGTTACACCCCATTGCCACCGCGGTGCCCGCTGTTTTTCGCGACCGGCCAGAGGTCCGAAAAGAACCGCTCTCAGTGATCGGTTTTTCTATGGGCGCGGCTTGGGCTTTGGTTTTAGCCAGTGAACAACCAGAAGATATTCGTAAAGTGGTTTTATTCTATGGAACCTATGAAGGGATGGATTTCTCAAAGATCCGGGCTGATATTTTGGGCCACTACGCCGATACGGACGAATTTGAACCACTGGATGGAGTCCGCGCGACGGAAGCTGAAATGCGCACCACAGGATTAAGCCCCATGTTTCATTTTTATCCAAACACAAAGCATTGGTTCTTTGAGGAGGACCGTCCTGAGTTTGACCCCCAGGCCGCCGAATTGGCATGGACGCGCACACTGGAGTTTTTACGCAGGTAATTTCCTGATAGAATAGAAATAACGAAAGCCCTCACGGGCTTTTTTTATGCACAGCACTGCTTCGCTTGTGCAGGAAAGGCAAGGAACCCTGATCTGAATGCATTATAACTTTCGACTCTTCTGGCGCACAACCTATCGGTCTTTCTTCGCCTCCAGAAATACTCCCGCCCATCTGACACGTAAACGAATTATCTTTCTCCTGCTGTTCTATCTGGTCTGGCCCATCGGCTCGCTCATCCATTGGTTCTGTTTCTTTTTGGATGATATTCTTTTCCCCGGCTACAAGACACAATCCATTGAAAAACCACTTTTTATTCTGGGAAACTTACGCAGCGGTTCCACGTTCCTGCACCGTTTGCTTTCGCGCGATTCTGAGACATTTACCAGCCTGACGATCTGGGATATCTACCTTACTCCCTCGGTGACTCAAAAGAAGATCACGCAATTTTTCTCGCGCCTCGATAATAAAATGGGCGGGCATTTGCATAATCTGCTCCATGAATTCGACCGCCGCACCCTTGGCAATTTTAAGATCCATCGTATCTCCTTCTTCCAGCCTGAGGAAGACGAAAACATTCTTCTTCACATTTGGGATTCCTTGTGGGTCAGTTTTCTCTTTCCGTTTATGGATGAATTTCCCAATTATCAGCATTTCGACGAAGCTCTCCCACTCGAGCGAAAGCATCGCATTATGGGATTCTATAAATCCATGTTGCAGCGACATATGTACGCAACCGGCAAAAAGTATTTCGTCGCCAAGAATCCCGCTTTCAGCCCGAAGATCGAAACACTATTGGAATTCTTTCCGGATGCGCGCATTATCTATATGGCGCGCAACCCATTGGATATGTTACCCTCCAGCATTTCATGGATCAACTATGCTCGCCGCGTGTTCACCGAGCCAAAAGAAAAATATCTCTATCTGGACGAGATCCTGGACTTTACCCAACATTGGTACCGTTATCCGCTAAAATTTCTCGACTCGAATCCTTCGCCGCGACATTTGATCCTCAACTACGATGATCTGATCCAGCGTCCGGAGCATGTGATCCGCGCCTTCTACGAACAATTTGGCTACCCGGATAAACCTGGTCTGGATGACATTGTCGATGAGGCTGTGAAAGAGACACTCTCCTTCAACAGCGATCATGTCTACTCTTATGAAGAGATGGGCTTCACACGTGAACAGATCGTTGAATTGTACGCAGACGTTTTCGAACGATTTGGGTTCGATAAGCGCGAAGATGAACTGTCGGATGTAGCAAAAATTGTGAAGGTATCCGCGATCGATTAAATAAAATCGCCCGAAGTTTTTCGGGCGATTTTAAATGTCATTCGGAAGTCTTCTTCTCTCGTATTGTACGCGTGGAGGATTGCTTTGCCGCTTTACGCGCAGCAATCTTGGCTCTTGCCTTTCTCTGCAAGGTGGACTCGCGTTTGACAGCGTTCTTCACAGACGGAAGCTCTGAGTCTTCAACAGGTTGGTCTTCCACTGCAACAAGTTTTTCTCCTATCTGGTCCACAGGACTGCTGCGCTTGTCCACAGGACTGCTGCGCTTGTATTCTTCTTCCCAATTTTCAGCAACTTTAAGATTGATCGCTTTGTAGCGCGCCATCAATAAAACCGCGCCCGCAATCGCCATCAATGCCGCAAAAATGGCTGAATAACTGATTCCCAAACTGGGGATCTTGGGCTGATCGGGTCGGAAAAATAATTCGATCCACAAGCGCCCCACGCCTGCAGCTAACAACCAACCCGCAAAAATTGTTCCGGGCTTCAGTTGTTTTTCGTAGCGGCGTGAGAGCCATAATAACAGACCTGCCGAAGCAAAGTTCCATAGCATCTCGTAAGCAAATGTCGGGTGGAAGCGCGTCGTTTCAACGGGAAACAAATTCAGATCCTTATATTGAGCAAGGCGGTGTTCTGCAGAGATCGGAATCCCCCAGGGAAGATTAGTTGGCGGTCCGTATAGTTCCTGATTGATAAAGTTCGCAATCCGCCCGATGCCTTGACCAATCAAAGCGGCAGGACCCGCTGCATCCAGAAAGAGCCAGGGATCAAGTTTGTTCAGACGGAGATATAAAAGCAGAGCCGTTGCACCGAACAGGAAGCCGCCAAAAATATGCAAGCCGCCTTCCCAGACTCTGATAATGCTGGCTGGGTTTTCAAAATAAGAAGAGTTGCCTCCCAAGGAGGCGTTGAAAACATACCAGAGCCGCGCTCCAATAATGCCTGCTGGCAAAACCCAGATCAGCGCATCCCAGATTCGGTCACTGTTCTCACCGCGGCGTCTGAGTTCGCGCTCGACGATCAATGCGCCTACAACAACTCCCACCATGACGATCACGCCATACCAGCGCAGGGGGAATTCCAAACCAAATAACCTGATTGTGAAAATCACAGGATCGATCATGTACACCTCAACAAAAGTTTTCACAGATTATACTGCCTGGTTTCAACATTTGATGATCTAAGTATGTGGGGGAATGTCTAACATCAGAAACATAATGTCATTCTGACCGAGTGGCGCTTATCGCGCCACGACCGAAGAATCCCCAGAAATTTGAGCCTATGTATGGCTCAAATTTCTGGCAGACTCTTCGCTGCGCTCAGAGTGATATGCTGTAGTGTATCTTCGAACTTAGATACTCTCGTATGTGGGCTTGAAGGCTGCACTTTTAAAGAAGTGTTAATCTTTTATTACTTTTGTCACACTTCGTTTGTGACAAATTGCACATTGAGGTATAATAAAAATGCTTACAATAAGAGTCAACGTTTACTGATTAAGTAAGCGTTTCCTAAAGATGCCAAAATGCTCAAGATTAACCGCCAAACTGATTATGCTGTCAGAGTCCTGCTTGCTCTTGCCAAGCGTGGTGAGGGAGCGCGTCTTTCCAGTACCGAGATTCAGAGGGAGATGCTCATCCCAAAGGCGTTCATGCCCCGCATCGTTGCCCAATTATCCCGAGAAGGACTTCTCAACACGTTTCCCGGTCGAGATGGCGGTTTGATGCTTCCATGCTCCGCCTCACAAATCACGCTCCGAGATGTAGTGGAAGCGTTCGAGGGGCCGATCCTGCTCTCGGCATGTTTGCAGGTCAAGGGCGAAGATGACTGCCCGTTCCAAGCCAACTGCCCCGTCCGCCCCAAATGGGGGCGCGTTCAGGTCGCAATGCTGCGCGAGATGGCATCCATCACATTTGAAGACCTGGTTAAGGAATCTCTTGGCATCCCCATGGTGGTGCCAAGTCTTGTTTAGGAATTCGTACGCCCGGAGGGCGCGTACATAATTTTTTCAAGGAGAGTCTATGGACCCAATCTTACTTTCTCGATTGCAATTTGCTCTCACCACTATCTATCACTGGCTGTTCGTTCCGTTGACGCTGGGATTAGGGTGGTTCGTGGCCTTCATGCAGACTCGCTACTATCAGACTAAAGACGAAACCTGGCATAAAATGACCAAGTTCTGGGGCAAATTGTTCCTGATCAACTTCGCCATTGGCGTGGTAACAGGTATTGTGCAGGAGTTCCAGTTCGGTATGAACTGGTCTGAGTATTCTCGCTATGTTGGCGATATTTTCGGTGCACCGCTCGCCGTAGAAGCCTTGCTGGCATTCTTCCTGGAATCCACATTCCTGGGCATTTGGGTTTTCGGTGAAGGCAAAGTTCCTGAGAAGGTACATTTAGCTTCGATCTGGCTGGTTGCAATCGGATCAAATTTTTCCGCCCTATGGATTTTGCTCGCCAATGGCTGGATGCAACACCCGGTCGGTTTTGTGATCAATGAAGCCAATCACCGCGCGGAGTTGGTCAACTTCTTTGCGCTCGTCGGCAACCGCAAAGGTTGGTTGTTCTTCTGGCATACCATCTCCGATGGTTTGTTGATGGCATCTTTCATGATCCTAGCGGTCAGCGGTTACCATATTTTCCGCAAGCAGAACCTTGACTTCTTCAAACGCTGCTTCACCATCGCTTCGGTTGTTGGATTAATCGCCAGCGTTTTGGTCTTCCTGGGTGGGCACACCATGGGTCAGTATATGTACGAAACCCAGCCCATGAAATTTGCGTCCATCGAAGCGCATTGGGAAACATCACAACCCGCTGCGTTCTCCATCCTAACCATCGGTGATTTGACCGGCAAGCGGGAAGTCTGGTCCATTCGTGTTCCGAGAGTTCTCAGTTTCCTTGCTTGCAACAACTTCAATTGCGAAGTAAAAGGTGTGAATGAACTTCAGCAGGAGGAAGTCCAAAAGTTTGGCCCCGGAGATTACATTCCTCTGATGGTTGTCACCTACTGGGGATTCCGTATCATGATGACCTTTGGTTTCATCATGATCCTGATGACT
>DASWEH010000296.1:0-7922 GCA_036394895.1 Anaerolineales bacterium | reverse complement strand
TATCTTTTGCGTTCCAAAGAATTCACTGATTTGCGCGTAGCCAAGAAAGAGCAATTATCCAAGAGTAGAGAAAGTTTCTCAAGAGAGAAAATAATGTTTCATCCACATTGTCATCAGCGCGCTGAAGGACCTTCGGCTGATGGCTTGCCGAGTGGAACGAACGCAACCCTCGAACTCTTGCGCTCTTGCGGATATGAAGTCGAGTTGCTGGATACCGGCTGCTGTGGCATAGCCGGGACATTTGGCTATGAGGCGGAACATTATGAACTATCGATGAAGGTAGGTGAGTTGAAATTGTTTCCGGCTTTAGCCCCACCCGTCCTTCGGACTGCTTCGCGATCCCCAAATTCGAACGTAGATACTGCAATGCAAAAGAACACTTTGTATTCGAATTTGGGGAGGGCAGGGGAGGGGCTGGTCGCTTCTTCCGGTGCGGCGTGTCGAATACAGATCCAGCAGGGCACAGGGGTGAAAGCAATTCATCCGATTGTGTTGATCGCGAACCTAGTGAATGAGGCAGCAAATCATGACGAAAGATAGCAATCGGACTGTTTGGTCATCTGAGCAGGGAGATTTGCGCAAGAAAGAAGATCCTCCCCGGAAATCCATTTCCCTTCCACAGCATCAGCAGACGGTTTATCTTCACCGCGATTCGAAGGGGCGCCGCGGGAGTTCCGTCACGTTGCTGAAAAATTTAGTTCTTTCTGAAGAAGATATGAAAGACCTAGCAAAGCGGCTCAAACAGGTTTGTGGTAGTGGTGGGACCGTGAAGGACAACCTCATCGAAATTCAAGGCGAACAGCGCGAGAAGATCGCCGAGGAATTAAAGAAAATGGGTTATAAAGTGAAAGTTGCAGGGGGATAGAAGTTGCTTTTAAATAAATCTTGACTCTCGTCAATTCCTGATGTAAACTGCCTCTGTCCACACTGCCGCTCTGCGGCGTGCTTCGCCTGTAAGGAAATTCTAAAGAAAGGAGCGCATTCCATGTTTCGACTGATCGTTGCCGACCGTAACCACAAATTAATACCTTCTCGGAGTGCGCCTGTCGACCGCTAGCGGTCTTTTCCTGTGTCTTTTATGCCACGGTGCACTTCTGCACCGTGGTTTTTTTATATGTCATTGCGAGGAGCCCTTCGGGCTTCGCCCTCGCTATGACGGGAAAAATTTATGAACCTACCATTCAAAGCCTATTGGGATCTTTTATCGCAACACATTCGCCCGCAAAAGGGACGGTTTGTTCTGCTGGCAGTCATGCTCTTGGGCAGCATTGGCTTGCGGATACTTGCCCCGCAGGTCATGCGGAAATTTATCGATTCGGCTTTGGCAGGGCAAGCTTTGCAAACTCTTACAATCACTGCCTTAGGGTTTATCGGCGTTGCGTTGATTCAACAAGTGATTGCCGTCGGTGTGACCTATCTCGGCGAAAACGTTGCGTGGACAGCTACCAATGCTTTGCGCGCAGAACTTGCCTGGCATGCCCTCAATCTCGATATGCGTTTTCATAATGATCATACGCCTGGTGAATTGATCGAACGCATTGACGGTGACGTCACCGAGCTGGCAACCTTCTTCTCTCAATTTGCCCTCAATCTTGTCAGCAACGGATTGCTGCTGATCGGTGTCCTGGCAGCCCTATTTCACGAGGATTGGCGAGCCGGACTGGGATTCACGATCTTTTCGGTTGCCACGATCCTCAGCCTCGGGCGTCTCAAGGATATCGCGGTGCCGCATCAAAAAGCACGCCGACAGGCAGAGGCTGAGTTGTATGGCTTTCTAGAAGAACAATTGGCTGGCATGGAGGATATCCGTTCCAGTGGGGCCGTGGATTATTCCATTCGCGAATTATTCCACCATCAGAGCATGATCCTGACGCATAACCGTAAGGCTGGTTTCAAGCGCTGGATCATCGAAAATGCCATGGGACTGGCGCTCACCATCGGTACATTGCTTGCGATCTCCAGCGGCTATTGGCTTTATACGGCAGGCTTGATCACGATTGGTACTGTGTATCTGTTTGTACATTACATCAATTTACTGGATGAACCCTTCTGGGCGATGACGCATGAGATCGAAAGCTTTCAGACCATCGGCGCGTGCGTGGAGCGGTTGACCGAGTTCCGCAATTTCAAAGCAGAGGTGCTCGACGGCGCCGGGGTCGAGATTCCTGCGCAGCCACTTGAGCTGGTTTTCAAGAGTGTCACTTTCTCTTATAACGGGAACGATTCGGTGTTAAGTGGGCTTTCCTTTCAATTGAAGCCAGGTTCCATTCTGGGCCTGCTTGGTCGTACAGGCAGTGGCAAGACCACCCTCGCGCGCCTGATCTTCCGATTGTATGATCCAAAATCAGGTTGTATTGAGATCAATGGTGAGGATGTGCGCAACGCTAGTCTAGAGACATTACGACGCAACATTGCCATTGTGACGCAGGATGTGCAGTTATTCCGCGCCAGTGTTCGGGATAACCTGACCTTCTTCGATCGTTCGATTTCCGATGAGCAAATTTTGAAGACTCTCGAAGAATTGGAATTAGGCGATTGGGTCCGAGCACTTCCTGACGGCTTAGATACAAAACTAGATACAGGAAGCCGCTCATTATCTGCGGGTGAAGCGCAGTTGCTGGCGTTCACAAGAGTCTTCTTGCGTAACCCTGGCCTGGTCATTCTGGATGAGGCCTCCTCACGCTTGGATCCAGCCACTGAACAACGCCTCGAGCTCGCAATCGATAAGCTGCTACAGAATCGCACGGCCATTATCATTGCCCACCGCTTAGGAACAGTCCATCGCGCGGATGAGATCATGATCCTCGAAGGCGGACAGGTCAGCGAGTATGGCGGTCGCAGGGAATTGGCGGCAGATGTGAACTCACGTTTTTATCAGCTCTTGCAGACTGGCTTGGAGGAAGTGTTGGCATGATGGAGTCAACGACTCCAGTCGTTGCTTTTATGTTACCAAAGTCGGGAGATGTCGCCATGGCGCCACGGCGCCGCTTTGGACTCCTTGCACCATAAGGGATTACTATGACCCAAACTACATTTACAAATAAGATCCCTGCTCTGCCTGCCTGGCGCGTGATATGGGAGATGTTGCGCTTTCGACCCTGGCTTTGGTTTATCGATTTGGTCAGCGTGGCACTCATCCGCTTTTGCTGGCAGATTGCTCCCGCGCTGATTATCAAAGCCTTCTTCGATATGCTGACAGGTGACACGCCGTTGACCTTTGGCATCTGGGCGATCGTTGCATGTTTTATGTCAATTTGGGTTGGGCGTGTGATCGCCAGCTACGGCTTTTACTATGCGGATGTTCCAATCTTCGCCGATATCCCTACCTTGCTGCGGAAGAATTTGTTGCGTCACATTCTTCGCCGCCCGGGTGCATCTCCGCTGCCTGATTCGCCTGGAGAAGCCATCAGTCGTTTCAAGAACGATGTGAATGAGATTCCGCTGTTTGTGATTCTCATCAACGATATTGCAGTGGGGATCATCGTTGTCGTTGTAGCAATCGTCTTGATGACCCAGATCAGCCCGTCAGTCACAGTCATGGCGCTGATTCCTTTAGTCATTGTTGGGATCATCGCCAACATTGCAGCCTCGCGGATCGAACATTATCGCCGCGCATCCCGCCAGGCAGCCGGGGATGTCAGCGGTTTCATCGGTGAGTTTTTCGGCGCAGTGCAGGCTGTCAAAGTTGCCACCGCCGAGAAGAATGTGATTGATCACTTCCACACGCTCAATGATGAACGCCGCAAACTGACGATTCGTGAGAAGCTGTTCGATGATATTCTCAGTTCCATTTATCGCAATACCTCTACGATTGGGACTGGCGTCATTTTGATCCTGGTTGGGCAATCGATGCGGGCAGGCAGTTTTACACTGGGTGATTTTTCGCTGTTCGTGTATCTCCTGCAGAGTATGGGTGACCTGACCACGTTCGCCGGAATGCTTGCGGCGCGTTACAAACAACTGGATGTCTCGGTCCAGCGCATGTATCGGTTGATGGAAAACGCGCCGTTGGATGCGCTAACCCAACATAGTCCCGTGGATTTGAATGGTCCCCTCCCCGAAGTGATTTATCCAACGAAGAACACTTCAGATCACCTAAAAAGCTTGTCTGCTGCTAACTTGACGTTTCATTATCCCAATTCGACGAACGGCATCGAAGGCGTAAACCTGACCCTCACCCACGGCATGTTGACCATAGTCACAGGGCGGATCGGTTCTGGGAAGACAACTCTCCTGCGAGCACTGTTAGGGTTGCTTCCTGTTGAAGCAGGTGAGATCCGGTGGAATGGAGAAATCGTCACTTCCCCCGGTGATTTCTTTGTCCCGCCGCGTTGCTCTTATACGGCACAGGTACCAAGACTCTTTAGTAATACTTTACGGAATAATATCCTGCTTGGACTTAACCGCAACGATGATGTTATCTACGGTGCAACAAAGCTGGCTGTGATGGATCGTGATCTTGCAGAATTAGACGATGACCTTGAAACACTAGTTGGCGCGCGCGGCGGCAAGCTCTCGGGCGGACAGATGCAGCGTGCCGCGGCTGCACGGATGTTCATCCGTGAACCTGAATTGCTGGTCTTCGATGATCTCTCCAGTGCGCTGGACGTGGAAACAGAACGTCAGCTCTGGGAGCGGATATTTGCAGAAGCCGGAAAGACGTGTCTCGTTGTTTCCCATCGACGTCCGTTGTTGCGCCGCGCGGATCATATCATTGTGCTAAAAGATGGACGTGTCCAGGCTGAAGGGACGCTGGCAGAGTTGCTCAAGACAAGTGACGAGATGAAAGAGTTATGGAAGAAGGAGAACAGAGACTAAAGGATATGTTGATTTTTGATGGGAAGAATCTTATAATGATTCCATCAGCATGCTTACGGATGGAATGCTCCTTAAGCACTGCGGTAATTCCGCAGTTCCTGAAACACAATGACATTGGCGGAAATCTTGCAGGCATGGAGGTACAAAGAAATGAAACGCGGTAATCTTCTTTCCATAGTATTGGGTTTCTTAATTATTGGCGGAATCCTTTACTTCTCGGCTTCCCAGTTTCCCACTTCGATTACTTTTCGCGAATTTGGGGTCGGCGATATTTCCCAGCTGCTTACCCTCCTCGCAATGGTGTCCCTGTTTTTGGAACGCTCTTTGGAGGTGTTCATCAACACCTGGAGGCGCCCAGGGGAAGAGCAAATTGATGCTGAGATTCAGAATAATGAACGGGTGATCGCTGAGAAAACAAAGCTTCGTTCAGCAAAGATTGAACAGTCTCAAACCATTACGGCGAGCCGCGAGGAAACCGAGGACAGTAGACCCGCGAAGAAAGTACGAGAGGCAGTGGCAGTTACGAATGTTCCAGGAGAGACAGAAACAGTGACCGCTGAGTTGGATATGGAAATGGAAAAGTTGAAGGAGAACCAGCAAATCAGATCGGCGTTTAAGTCGCAGACAAGAAAATTTGCTCTCTGGACCGCCTTGTTTTTTGGCTTGCTGATCAGTGGGGTTGGAGTTCGCTCACTGGATTCCCTTGTTGAGCCCGTAGCGCAGAATTCTATTCGAACCGATAGCATTCAGATGTTTGTCTTTCGCTTCTTGGATACGTTGCTTACAGGAGGTTTGATTGCCGGGGGCAGTGACGGCATCCACAAGATCACCCAGTTAGCCACCACTTATTTTGAAGAGACTCGGAATGGGATTAAGGATAGAGCTAGTTCTGGTTAATGTAAGGTTATGTCACTCTGAGCGGCATCTTGGGCGGAACACAGCGCAGTCGAAGAAGTAGCGACACTAAACAACGCTCCCAGCGCCGTCCCTCGCGGAGCATCCTCGAAGCGGGCGGCGCTGGTATTATTCGGTAATCGTCGCAGCGGACGCCGGCTGGAGCTTGCTTACTTTCACTTCCCCTACAGAAAACCTAACCACGGAGCCACTCACCTGCCCTGGCGGGTGGTGCCAGGGGAGACACGGAGATTCTAAAATGCTCAGTGCCTTCGTGTCTCAGTGGTTCGTTGTCTGATTACTTCGCCCAGCCTTCGAGATGGAAGAGACGGGCGAGTCTGTCACTGAGGGTGGGAGCGAAGACGTTGATGTAGTAGAGCAGTTTTGCCCCCGGAGGGAGGATTACGATCGGCTTTCGTTTTCGAATACCCATTAGGATTGCTTTTGCAACGCTTTCAGGCGCGAGTTTCGGCGAGATCCATGAGAACTTTAGGTTTTCAATCATGGGTGTGTCCACACGTCCGGGTAGAACGTTGGTCACAGAGATGCCGCGGTCACGCACTTCTTGTCGGAGAACCTCACAGAAACCGGTCAGCGCAAACTTCGCCGAGACGTAAGGCGCATCGGGCGGTAGGCCGATCTTACCATCCATGCTGGTGACGAAGACGATATGCCCACTCTTTTGCTTGAGCATGTGCGGAAGAACTGCCTTGACGCAGTAAACGCCGCCAAAGAAGTTGATGTCGAGAGAACGCTGAATGGTGGCAGGATCAAGGTCGGTGATCGGAGCGCGGATGTATTCGCCAGCGTTCGAGATGAGGATGTCCACCCGCCCCCATTGAGCGACAACCTCCCGCACCAGCGCCTCGACCTCCTCCCGCTGGGTGACGTCGGTGGGGATGACCAGGGCTTGCCGGCCCTGGTGTTTGAGCTCTTCGGCAAGGGTAGAAAGTGCCTCGCCATTACGGGACGCAAGAGCCACACTAGCTCCTTGCTCTGCCAATGCAAGAGCAGTAGCGCGCCCGATGCCTAAAGAGGCGCCTGTAACAATGGCAACTTTCTTCTCAAATGGATTACTGCTCATGGGTGTTGATGAGCGTCAGAGGCGCCGAAGTTCAGAGAGCGAGGGTCACCTGTCAGGGTCGCCCGATGATCCTTTGTCTGATATTCGAAGGGACCCTGTGGAATGTCGTTAGAGATTTCGATATCCCTGTGATCCATCCCTTCCCAGATGACTTGGAAGGGTTGTTTGCCTTCCACCCACTTTTCGACAATGACCACGCCGTGACCCGGCAGAACGGTAAAGATGAGCTGCCGGGGATCTTCCGGGTTCTGGAGGGCAGTCGAGCCAGAGAAGGCCTCCTGAACGGCGCGATACTGGGCGTCTGTGGAACAGGAAACGGGGTAGTAGAGATAGCTTTCAGGTATAGAGACATATTCGACTAGATCTCGATTGAAGGAACGCACGCCCCGGTGTCCATGCAGCTTGGAGCGGATGACGGGAGCCTGGGCACCGCCTGAAAGGGGCAGACTGACGCGCGGCAGTTTCAGGTCCATGCCGATCATCTCGACCGCTTCGGAGGAGGGTGGGTGATTCGGATGTCCCTCCACTTGCCGGATGAGGGCGCCATCATGTTCGGGTTTGATGCCCACAATGATCGCCAGGTCTTTATCGGTGATGTTCTCCTTGCGGACAGGACGCGCACTGCCTGTGATGGTTGTGAGCAAGCCGTTAATTTGGTTATCCCAGGTAGCGAAACATCCTTCGCTATATTGCTGGGAAATGGCATCGCTGAA
This sequence comes from Anaerolineales bacterium, assembly GCA_036394895.1. Lineage (GTDB taxonomy): Bacteria > Chloroflexota > Anaerolineae > Anaerolineales > Villigracilaceae > Defluviilinea. The sequence goes on along the minus strand of DASWEH010000296.1, from coordinate 413 downwards.
GCCGGGGATCTCTGCTACGTCGGAGACGTGAATCATCTCGGTAAAGAAGTCCCGTTTGCCAAGCTCCTGGCTGGCTTGGGTCATATATTGAATAGTAGGAAGCTCATCCCAGACTTCTCGTTTGATATCCGGTTTCACAACCTCATGACGAGTGATTTCTTGGGTACTGGCCGCGGTCATGAAGCGAGTGGTAATCTCCTTGTAGAAGGTATGCGGATCGTCGTTCCTGATCTGCGGATGCGCCCCCACCAGGTCGAAGAGGAAAGCCGAGTCGGGTTTCTCATCCCCAACGACGAGCAAGACACGGATACTCTTGCTCTGGATCTGAATAATGCGTAGCAGGTACATGATGGCGCCACCTCGCTTGCCCTGCTGGTATAGGGTGCGGGAGGCGGTTTCAGGTACGCCTGCGA
>DASWEH010000295.1:0-4739 GCA_036394895.1 Anaerolineales bacterium | reverse complement strand
CGCATACGCCAGTGCATCGTGCGGGTTTGGGTCAGATGCGGCCAGGACCAGCCACACATCTTCCAGGTCTGGCATAAGGAGCGCAGCTTGTTCCCCCAACTGCCGCGCAGACGGTTTGTCCCCGCGCCGCAAGGCCTCACGCGCTTTTACGATGAGTTCACGGGCTTCGATAAATTGATGATTCATATGATGACCCTTAATAAAAAACAAATCTATAAACTTAAGCCGCTGAGAGTGCGGCAAAACTTACCATTGAATATCTACAGGTGTGCCTATCTCTGCCCAATCATACAAGACCTGCGAATCGTACGTACCAAGCACAACACATCCATACGAAATGGGTCTGCCCAGAAAACCTGCCCATAAGGTCGCGCCATTCGACAAAATAGGCAAGGCGTGGATTCCATTTTCCAAGCCGCCAGACCAATAAATGCCGAGCCAGTTTGGCATCCAGATATTCCAGGTGGAACCATAGGCATTCGGGATCTTGCTTTGCACCGCGAAATTGCCAATGCGTGTGCCGCCGTTAATCCCGGTCGAGGCTACAAAACTATAAATAAGTGCATCCGCTTCATAAACGTACATGTGCTGCTCTGAAAGATCTACGAGAATATATTTTGACCCGCCATACGAGGGTCTGGATTCACCGACGGGCGCCATTCCCTGAGGATCTGAGGCGCCGTCTACAATCTCCATCACCATGGAAGGTGGTGTTTCGGTCGCGGCAGGCAATACCGGATCTGTTGGGATGATTGTAGGAATGACAGGCACAGGGGTTTGAGTTGGCTTTGGGAGATCTGCAAATGCCCACAAGTTTTCCTGGGTGGGGACTGGAGTGGGTCCTAATATATTGATGTATGCATTGACGGGAGATGTCGCAAAAAAGAAGATAATGAATCCCACGCTGATGAATAACAGGATCAGCCACAGGATTACAAAGAGCCGAGTGCGCCTGTTTGAGAAAAGAGCATTCATGGCGTCGAGTTGGAAATAGGGGTCGGCTCGATGTTTTCATTATTGGCAAAACACAAAATACCTTCCACCACCCCCTCTGCAATTCGGTCGGTTTGCTTTGTGAGGATTTCGCGGTCGAGATTGAGGAATCCGGTTTCGATGATCGCTGCCACCGTGTTGGGGTCAATTTCGCGGAACGCATGATATTCGCGCATATCACCGGTGATGCTTCCAGCGTGGAAGGTCAGATCGGTGAGGCGTTGATAGCGATCCACAAGGCAGGCCGTGAGACGGTTGGCGCGGTTGAGATCATGGGTGTTTAACGCGGCAGCCACTTTAAAGCCAGTGGCTTCATCGTTAATGTAATCACAAGAATCGTTATGAATGGAAACGATGGCAAGGGCGCGATAGCCATTCAGGCGCGAATCGAATTCACGCAGAAGATCCACCTGATAGCCTTTTTGAGTCAGCTGTTCCTGGACGATTGCCGCGATCTTCAGATTCACATCCGCTTCTGTGAGTGTGACATTGCCATTCCCATCGTAACAGACCGCGCCGGAGTCGTTGCCGGAATGCCCTGCAACGATACCCACGCGTAGCTGCGGTTGTGAGACAAAGGGCTGTGATACGTTTGTATTCGGTGTGAGGATAACGCTCAATCGATTGTAGAAATCACCGCCTACCAAACCACGCGAAGGCAGAGCCGTAAAGAGAGTTGCCAGCAGAATGGCAACACCGAGGACAGTTTGCACTGCGCGGAAGGAACGCGAGCGCCGGGGTGGGCGGGGAGAAGCGGTTTCCATGTCGCTTGCGTGTAATAGTACCTTATTAAGGAATTAATTTGCAAGGGTTGAAATGAAAGTTTTATGGACTTTTTTGAACTTGAATCTTCGACGCGGATCATGTGTTTTATGGAGGAAAGTTTTGCTATTCCTGATTTTTGCCTTGACTTAGGTATTCCTCCTCGTTATGATGAATCTTCTATGGAGAAAATTAAATTATGGCTCTTGATTCTGAGAAACTTCGACATGCCATGCGTGCATGGACAACAGGTGTGGCGATCGTTACTTCTATTTATGAAGGTCAACAATATGGCATGACTGTTAATTCATTTACCTCCATTTCGCTGGAGCCGCCGTTGATCTCTGTGACGTTAAAGCAATTAACCCATACGCATGATCTGGTTGTAAAATCTGGTATGTTTTCAGTGACGATTCTCACTGCAGCGCAAAAGGAGCTTTCTGATCGCTTTGCCGGGAAAACACCAAGTATCCTGGATCGTTTTGCTGGGGTGCAAACCGAAACCATTTCCCTGGATGCCCCCGTATTCAAGGATGGGATGGCTTATTTCGACTGCCGGGTCGTGAATTCCATGCCGGTGGGCGAGAATACGCTTTTTATCGCCGAGGTTCTGGACGCGCGTGGCGAAGGGAAAGGCGAGCCGCTGGTGTATCATAACCGTGAGTATTGGAAACTGGCGAGATAACGTTTCATCGGAAACATAACGAGCGTTGGAAGGGGCTGAATATGCAGGAAAAACTTACCCTCGAAGAACAATTTTTTTTGCTCCGCCTGGCGCGTGAGGCAATGGAACGCGCTGTAAAAGGGGAAGAATTACCCTCTCTTGATCGATCCTTATTGCCATCAAATTTGTGTGAAGAAGGTTCCTCTTTTATCACGCTGACGGTGCATGGGCAATTACGGGGTTGCATTGGTTCATTGGATCCCTATGAGTCACTCGCGGAGGATGTGCGCGAGCACGCGATCGCCGCCGCGCTTAACGACCCGCGCTTCCCTCCGGTGAGAGAAGATGAATTAAACGGGATCCAGATCGAGGTCTCACGCTTGACGCGTCCCATCCCATTGGAATATAAAGATGCGAGTGATCTATTGTCCAAACTGCATCCGTTTGTAGATGGAGTCGTTCTGCTGGATGCCTCGTACCGCCGTGCGACATTCCTTCCGCAGGTCTGGGAGAAAATTTCGGAGCCCGAGGAATTTCTGAACAATCTTTGTTTTAAGATGGGGGTGAAACATGATTTGTGGCGAAGTAAACATTTCGACGTGCTGATTTATCAAGTGGAGGAGTTTCATGAGTGAGATGTCTCACTCATGATGTACTTCACGAGCGATACCCTTCCGAGTAGGGTAAAATCGGCGTATGGCTGATAACGATGCAGTTTTCCAGGAGGCAGTCGAAGCCCTGCGGGTGGGGAATAAAAGCCGTGCCCGTGAATTGCTAACGGGTCTTCTTAAGACAGATCAGAGCAACGCGACGTATTGGGTGTGGATGAGCGCCACGGTGGACACCGCCAAAGAACGGATCTATTGTCTACAAACCGCGTTCAAACTTGACCCTGCAAATGCCGCCGCGAAACGCGGCTTGATCCTGCACGGCGCGTTACCTGCCGATGAAACCATCCAGCCTTTCCCGGTTAATCGGCCGCGCGCCTGGGAAGAAAAACTTTTACTTGCGCATGAGAAACCCAAGCCCAAAGGTTGGGCAGCCGTCAAAGCCAGTCCGGTGGCTCGATTGGGTGGTTTCGTGGCACTTGGAGCCGTGCTGATTGGTGCGATTGTATTTGGGTTCTTCCAGTTGAGTGGAAACCAAACGATACGCCGGCCTACATTTACGCCCGGACCCTCTCCAACGTACACGTTAACTCCTACCTTCGTCAACGCGACGGGGCAACCGGCTGCGATTGGGACAGCGAATCCATTTTCAACGTTGCTCCCGATACCCTATACGGTAACGCCCTTATACGTACCTATGAAGGGCTCTCCGGTGTCGTCAGACATTTATCGTTCGGTGAAACCAGCTTATGATAAAGGTGATTGGAACGAAGTAATTCGCAATTTACAGGAAGTCGTCAAGCTTGACCCTCAAGATGCAAAGGCATACTATTACATTGGCGAAGCCAATCGCTTCAAGGGCGACTATTCGAGCGCGATTGCAGCCTATCAATTAGCCACGAGCCTGGATCCAAACCTTGGGCCCGGTTATGTGGGTCTGGCGCGCGCCAGGCTTGGAAGCAACTCCAACACAAATGTCATTTCCTTTTTGGATGAAGCCATCCGAGTGGATCCGAATTTTGGGGAAGCGTACATTGAACGCGCGATCGCAAAATTAAAAGAGAACAATGTTCCGGGCGCGCTGGCTGATCTGGCCGAGGCAGATCATCGTTTGCCTGACTCTCCGCTGGTCTATTTTTATCTTGCACAAGCGAGAGTGAAGGAAGGTGACCTGGAGCTTGCGCTTAGCGCTGCCAAGCGCGCAAACGAATTAGATGTCACCTATCCCGCTACGTATCTGCTGCTCGGGCAAATTTACGCGGACGCCGGAAACGAAGCAGAGGCGGTTAAAGCGTTGGATCTTTACACCCAACTTAGGCCCGAAGATACAGCCACCTATTTATTGCTTGGCAAGATGCATTTCAAAAATAAGGAATATGAAGAGACCGTCAATGATATGAACAAGGTTCTGGCGCGAGATAAGAATCAGCGTGAACCTTATCTTTATCGTTTCCTGTCGAATGTGGAACTGGGCAACGGCGAACAAGCGGATGACGATATTGCCAATGCCTTGCTATTCTATTCCGATTTATTCGAGGTCCATTTGGGGATCATCCGCACCAATCTTCTCTTGGGAAGGAATGGCAACGCGTTGCTGGAATTGGAAAAGACCAAACCATTCGCTGAAACGAATGAACAAAAAGCTCTCTTCTATTATTGGGGTGCCAAAGTATATGAGGCCCGCAAGGACCTCGATAAGGAGGCAGAGTTTT
>DASWEH010000294.1:0-8201 GCA_036394895.1 Anaerolineales bacterium | reverse complement strand
CCCCTACCTCCTCAACGATACCCGAGACATCGGTTCCAAGAATTAATGGAAAGGTATAGTTAAAGTAAGAATGCATGTACCCAGCTCGCGCTGCACAATCGAAGGGATTGACAGTAGTAGCATGAACACGGATCAGTACTTCGCCGGGCCCAGCAGTTGGACGAGGCGCCTCCTCATAGGTGAGAACGTCTGGACCACCGTAATTATGAATTCGTACAGCCTTCATAGTGCAATTCTCCTTTTCAAAGTGTATTGATAACTATTAAATTGACAGACTTATGCGTCGAATTGTATGTAAATTGCCTGGCAGCTATAACAAGCTTTGGTAACCGTGCCTCCTACATTTAGGAAAGTTGAATATGGAATTGCTAAGTGACTAATAACTCAAATTTATCACTTCTTACTATCCAATTATTCAGGTTTCAAAACACTTTATTTAAGACAAAGATACGAGCAAGAGGTTACACTGATAACGAGCGATCAGGACGGGAAACGCCTCTATCATGAAGACAAGCTAGGCCGCCGTAAGAGGCGTTGGCTGAGGCGTGGAAAGATGGTTGAGCAGGAAAAGCCCGAGGGCGCTGGTGAGGCCGATAAGCAAGCCTCCAATCCAAATGGCGCGCGGTGCGATGTTGTCATTGAGAAATCCGCCGATCATGGGAGAGAGGGTGCGGGCAAGCCCCCATCCGAGCCAGTAGATGGACATATAACGGCCGCGCAAATCTGCAGGCGCACGATCCGCCACATATTTGCTGGCAGTTGGAACAAGAGTAAGCTCACCAAAGGTCAGGATGACCATGCTGAGCTAAAATCCCCAAAAGCTGCTCATCAGGGCAACACTGCCTGTGCCGAATGCATAGATCAACATCGCAGCACTGAGAACGGGAAGAGTAGAGTGCTTCCGTGTAATGCTCGTCACCAAGTATTGCACAAAGACACACATCAGCGCATTGGTGGTGGGAATCCAACCGTATAAAGCCTCCGGGATGCCGTAATTCGTCTTGGCGTAAACAGGCATTAAGATCCAGAGCATCGTGGGTGCTATTAATCCGATGCTGGTCGTCGCAACAAAGGCTATGTAGTTTTTGTCCTGGAACACGCGCCCATAACCTTCTGCTTGGGCAGGGCTGGTCTCGACTAGCCTGCCTGTATCGATGGGCCTGGGTTGGAACGGTGCGATCAGGCGTTTCAAGGAAATACTGGGGCTTAAGCGCAGCCTAAAAGACCTCTTCAGCGCCTTTTGGGAGTCAAGTGTTTCACGCGCCAGGAAAAAAAGAAGCAGGCTGTAAATGAGGAAACCAGCACCCGCTGCATAAAAGGCCAAATTATAGGAACGTGTGGCGAGAAATCCACCAATGGCAGGACCGAGTGCAAATGCTGCGTTATTCGCGATCCGATTGATGGCGTACGCGTCGGTTCGTTTTTCGGAGGAAATCATGTCAGCAAGCATCGCATCCGCGCCCACCTGATAAAGTGGATTCGACAAACCGATCATGATCATCAACCCAACAAATTGCGGATATGTGCCTGCGCTCATCAACAAAAAGTAGGCAAGGCCGTTAACGGTAAGGCTGAAGTTCATCACTACTTTGCGGCCGATTTTGTCTGCCAGCGTTCCTGCAATAAATGAGGAAAGCAATCCGATCCCGGCGTTGATGGAAATCAACGTTGCCACAGTGCTCAGCGGCATATTGAGTTTTCCGCTGGCATAGATCAGCAGGAACGGCCAGATCATACTGCCGCCCGCCGTGCTGATGACAACGCCGGTGATCATCAGCCAGTATTGAGATGGATATTCTTTATAGAGAAATTTGAGTTTGTTTATTAATTGCATAGCCGAAGGAGTCTAACATAAAAAGATGGGCGGAATTTCCTCCATCCATTATGACCTTTTTCCTTACTATTCAGGTAGGAAATCCTTATAAGCTGAAGCGTAGATTTCCCGTCCACAAATTTTGTGGGATCAAATTGAGGAAAGGTATAATACGGTAATCGTTATGACTGTGCGAAAAACAACATTAGATATGTTCATTCCGGAAGATAGACGGCAGGCGCTATCAAGAGGGGAAACGTTGCCGGCTCGATCGCATGGGGCGGTCTTATTTGCCGATGTTTCTGGTTTTACTAAATTGACAAGTATTTTTTCAGCGCAGCTTGGTCCTCAGCGGGGAGCTGAAGCGCTTACCCAATTGCTTGATCCACTTTATACCGAATTGGTGAATGCGATTCATAATTACCGAGGCAGCGTCATTGTCATCAGTGGCGATGGCATTACCTGCTGGTTCGACCATGATGATGGTTCCAGGGCGATCGCTTGCGCCTTTGCCATGCAAAAGATTGTAGTACGCTATGACACAATCTCCGTTCTCGGCGGGCAGAAGATTGGCCTGGGCATAAAAATCTCGTTATCCGTTGGTGCAGTCCAAAGATTTCTTGTTGGAGATCCAAACATTCAGTTTTTGGAGGCACTCGCCGGCCATGAACTTGATCGGGTAGTATCCATTCATGAGGCGCTTGATAAAGGAGCCATCGCCATCAGCGGCGAACTTCTAAAGAAATTTGAAGAAAAAGTAAATGTGCTTTCGTGGAGGCAGACTTCCGAAGGCGGTCGGTTCGCTGTGATCGGGGAGAAGACAAAAGTGGCCGAGCCGGACCCGTGGCCGGAGATGCCCCCATTAGATGATGAATTGGCACGGCAGTGGGTCCATCTGTCAATTTATAGTCGAATAGAAGATGAAGAGATTGAATTTTTGACAGAGCTTCGCCGGGCTGTTCCGCTATTTGTAAAGTTTACAGGCATTGCTTATGATGATGACGAAAACGCCGGGGAAAAACTTGATAAATTCATCCGCGGCGTCCAATCCGTTCTTGAAAGATATCAAGGTTATCTTTGCCAATTGACAATTGGAGGCAAGGGAACTAATGTGTTCATCGCGTTCGGCGCGCCAATTGCTCATGAAGATAACGTCAACCGCGCCTTAGCGGCCGCGCTCAAATTGAAAGAGGAAACCTCGCAGTTGGGATTCATTCAACCGATTCAAATTGGACTCACCCGAGGACAGTTGTGGGCAGGCGCCCATGGAGGCAACGCGGCGCGCACATACAGTGTGATGGGCGCTGAGGTCAATCTCGCACATCGGTTAATGGGTCATGCCGAACCTGGACAAATCCTCGTGTCGCCGCATGTGGCAGAGACTGCGGCCAATTATTCATTTGCACAACTACCCCCCATTAACTTCAAAGGCATTGAAAAACCCATGACGCCCTTCCTTCTGTTAGGAAAGGCAAGCGTGCAAAGTGTGCCCTCAGATCAAAAGCTCGTCTTCGGTCGGATCATGGAGCGTGGGATCCTGACGATGAAATTATTGGAGTTGACTGCACCTCATCCATTGGAGCCAGCAGGCATCCTTCTGATCGAAGGCGAGGCAGGCGTTGGTAAGACCCGCATTGTGGCAAATTTTATGGAACAGGCCAATGAGAAAGGGGTAAGAGTTTTATACGGAGAGGCTGATCCTGTTGAAAGTGGGACTCCCTATTATGCATTTCGATCCATTCTTGAGGCAATCTTTAACATAACAGGTTGGGAAGATTCGCAAATCATGCGGAATGCCGTGCTGCTTTCCATGGCAGAAGATCAATTCCTGCTGGATCGTGCGCCGCTTCTAAGTGAGATTCTCCCGCTTTCCTGGCCCGACAATGAACTCACCAGTCAGATGAGCGGTGAATCCAGAGCCAGCAGTATCAGGGAAGTCGTGCTTCATATCCTCAGGAGTTTGCTCTTTCAAAATAAAAGAGAGATTCCTACGGTGATTATTTTCGATGATGCACAATGGCTGGATACCACCACATGGAATCTCATTGGGTATATTAACCGTGAATTACCAACCGTATTATTGATTGTTGTCATGCGGCCCTTTCAGGAAAACGAAATTAGTACACAAATTGAGGAAGAGTACAAGCGGATGCGAGCGAACCCTACTACCCTATATCTTCCGCTTACAAGTTTATCTTTGGGAGATACAGCGCATCTGGTTGCGCAACGACTGGGCATCAAAGATCTGCCTCTATTTATCCTGCAATTTATACAACTACGCTCACAAGGCAACCCTTTCCTGACAGAACAAGTTGCATACGCTCTTCGAGACGCGGGGATAATCCATATTGATGGCGACCATGCAGTGATTGACTTTGCTGCAGATGAACTCAATCGAATTGACTTTCCTGCCACTGTGGAGGGAATCATTACCAGTCGCATTGATCGGCTTTCACCATCCCAGCAACTCACTTTGAAAGTTGCCAGCGTAATCGGCCGGGTATTTCTGCTGAAAATTTTGGAGAATGTACACCCCAATAAGATTAGTACAAATGTATTGAACGAACAGCTTAACCTTCTCACCCGGCTGGGCATTACCGATCTGGAGGCTCCTACTCCTGAACTCACTTATTTTTTCAAGCATGTCATCACGCAGGAGGTCATTTATAACTTGCTCACATTTGCGCAGCGGAAGCAACTTCATTGTGCGATTGCCGAGTGGTACGAAAATAATTATTTCGAAGATCCCTCACCCTACTATTCGCGGCTTGCTCATCATTGGCTGAAAGGGGAAGTGATAGAAAAAGCCATCTATTTCTTAGACAAAGCGGGCAAGCAGGCATTGGAATTGTGCTCCAACGAGGATGTCATTCGGTTCATTTCCACCGCGATTGAATTGGATCAGCGGACCGATAGGCGCACTGCTGATTCCAAAACGAGCTCGCAAAGAATTCTACAGAGGGCCCACTGGGAACGCATGTTGGGGTTAGCTTATCTCAATATGGGACATTTGCCCGAGTCTTTGGATCACTACAGAGAAGCGCTGAGACTACTTGGACACCCTATGCCGAAGACGAACGCCAGGATCGCAATCAACCTAATTAAAGAACTCCTGATTCAAGTCTTTCATCGTATGGGGCTAAATGAACAACGGGGCAAAAGGGGAAGTATGGACCAACAAAGGGAAGAAGAGCTGGCTCAAATTGACTTGGGGGAGGCTTTGTTTTTTTCGCAGAATGTGGGATTGTTGGGATGGGGAATGCTTTTCCGCCTCAACGCAGCGGAACGAGTGGGGATGTCAACTGTCGTTGCAGATGGATACAGCAGCCTGCTGGTAATCATCGGTTTTATTCAAAATCAACGATTGATTAACTTATACAGACGGCTGACATGGGAAGCGGTTGAACAGGCAGATCGCACAAGCATACGGATTCTTGCCCTGCTACGTGACGGTTTGTCCTTGTACATAAGTTGTGAATGGGACCTAGCACACGAACGATTCGAGGCTGGCATTTTGTTGGCAGAACAATTAGACAATACGCGCCAACTAGCTAATCTCACCTCCTCAGATGCAACAGTCTATTTCTTGCAAGGCAAATACAAAGAAAGCCTTAAACTCTGGAGCAAGATCTACCATGGGACAGTAAATAAAGACAGTCCCCAGGCGCAGGCGTGGGCGCTCTATGGTCGAGGACATAATCTGCTAATGTTGGGGCAGACTGATGATGCGATCCGCAACCTTGAAGCCAGCCTCCGTGTCCCAATGAAGGGCACCGAGGATAAAATTTTGAACGCGTCGCGCTATGGGACGTTGAGCCTGGCATACTTCCGCAAAGGACAGTTTGATCAAGCATTCGAAAACGTAGTCGAGCAGGAAAAAAATGCGACTGTCCCCACATCAGCAAGCATTATCCATTTTTATGCAGGTTTGTTTGATGCAATACTGGGATTATATGAAGGGACGATGACTGGGAAAATTCACCTCGCCGACTCGAATGCGGCGAAACTGAATCAACTCATGCGGCGTATGCCGAAATCATTGAATACCATGAAACATCTCCCTGCCAACAAGGCAAGTATTTGGCTTTACGAAGGCATTTACTATATCCTTATAGGGAAATACAAGAATGCTGTCACGGCTTGGACGAAATCTATGGAGTACGCGCGACGCTTCAACCAACCCTATGAGCTGGCACGTGCTTCCTATGAACTTGGTCATCATCCTAGCCTGGAGATCTCAGCCCGGCGACAATATCTCGAAGAGGCTTGTGCGCTCTTCGCGAGATTGGGCACGCCCTATGAACTGACGCTTACAAAATCGGCACTGGAAGGACTCACCAGCGCGTCCAGGGATTGATTCCCAGCTCAATTGATTTTCTGTAAATCATCACCACGTAAACAAAATTCACAAAAAGAGTTAACCCGATCAACACGCTCAAGAACGGTGTAAGCTCATTCAAGATCACTAGGAACGGATAAGCCGCTGCATTTCCTAACATCATCGCAACGGCAATGATAAAGGATTGTCCCTCCAGACTGTTGCGCTCTGTTAACATGCTAATGAACATGATTCCCATGATGAAAGACAGAATATAACCGGAGTATGAGCCGCCTTCATCCCCGCTTAGAAACCCCGGATTCCCGCCTGCTACGGTCAGCTTATGTATGTTTGGAAAACCGACCTCGGTAATAAATGTATACTGTAAGGCAAAAGAGGCGATCAATCCAAAAATAAGAATCGTGTAGTAATATTTTCGGACAAAGGGGTTCGACATCTTCTTCCGTCCATACCTAAATATTGTATACACGATGAAGGCATCCAAAAACATGGAGGCAAAGTTAGCCAATTGCAGGGGTCGCTGTGGGCAAGTATTCCAAACGATGGGGCAGGGGCTATCTAGATTCAAGCCGTAAATCCACTCCCACGGCCAGTTTCCAAGCATGGCGACGATGGGCATGCCGAAGGTTTTCTCGATAAATCCGCGGCGCGCAACCAAAACATACGCGGACAGCCAGAACAACGCCAGAAAGAAATAAGTGACATAGAGCCAGAAATCCCTGTTTTCCATGGTGACCTCCGCTATAGATAAGATATGGAAATCGAACTTATTGTCGTTTTGATAGACGCCAATGCTTTCTCAAGTGATCCGGGATTTGAAAATATGTGCCCTGGTTACCCTCTTCATAAATCACCGCTCGATCGATCAAGCTCCACGTTAAGAACCGGATATATTTTTGAAGGCCGGGGAAACGGTATTTTAGCTTTTCAGCCATATCGAAAAGGAATATTTGCAGTTTTAAGAAGACGAGTGTCCAATCAGATGGACCCACTTCGATCACATGAGCGATGTGATCGCCCGAAAGGTACCGGGTCGCAGTGGCAGGAAATCCACGAAACAGACGCGGCATAAATCCCTGCATGAAATGGATCAGATCTTTGATCAATTTTTTTCCTGAATCGCTTTCTCCCAACTGACGTGCGATAATCGTATTCGCGAGATCGTCAGCATCCTCAACGTTTTCAGGCATCAATTCGGGGCAGATTCCCATAATAGATCCTACGACCTTCCAGCAATGCAAATACGCCTCTGCCTGCTTCGGCGAAAGCCTAATCTTGCTGCGCTTCAACCCTTTCATGACACCCACAGAAAAATCCATCAGCGTCCCTGCCAGGTCCTCCTGATTAATCGGCAATCCCCAGGCTGGATCCCACTCTGACTTCCACTTTGGTTGATGCGCAATGTAATACCGAATGGAAGCATGAAGCAACCTCACTTTCTGTGCGCTCCGAATGCCCCTGCCGTTGGGACCCAACCCTCTATCCTGCATTACATCCATAATAAATTGCGCTGTTCGAAATATCCTGCGATGGACATGCTTCGTTAGTTCGCTGGTGATTGCCAGCACATGCGATCCCTTTTTTGTGGCGTAGGCGTAGGGCAACGACACAAAAAAGAGCATCATAATCATTTCGGGACCGTACAACTCAAAGACCTGCTCTCCCTGATCAATTTTTTCTTGATCTGCCCAATCTGGAAGGATCTTTGTCTGTTCAAAAAAATCACGGACAATCTGTGGTAGGGAATCAGGAATTACATCGCGGTTATTGACCAAATGTCTTATCATTTGATCAAATGCCTCTAGCCCGCCGGATTGAATGACTATGGCTACCACTTCATCCGCTAGTAGATCAGTCATCTCGCGCATCGGGTCGAGGAATTCGTCCGTCCATTTATTCGTCATTAGCTGGCCTCCTGCTTTACAAAACACTCTCTATCACAAAATGTTGCGCTTACCCTTCATCCTGATCGCAACTTTGTACTGTTATCAAAAACGGACGAAGGTTGCTCCGTCCGTTCTGCTTATATCTTCACGTGCATGCTTGTCT
>DASWEH010000293.1:0-3035 GCA_036394895.1 Anaerolineales bacterium | reverse complement strand
ATCGACACGGTCAGGTAAGCGCCGATCACTTTGAAGTTGAATCGAAAATGTCCTGCTCTGCTTTCACGAAACAAGACGCTGGTCAGGATCGCGGTCCATGTGCCGTGACCAATCGGCGACAAAATTCCTCGCAACAGGGTGACATAGACGGTCAGAGAGAGGCTTCCCTCACTGCGCAGGAAAGCGGTAAAAGCATAGCCATTACTTTCCAGCGCGGCAAAGCCCATACCGGCTGCTACGCCAAGCAGGAGACCATCCATTTCAGCATCGTGACGCATGTGCCTGGCAATGAACAATACCCCCAGAATTTTGACGAACTCTTCGATGAGACCAACTACAAATGCCGTGACAATATCCAATCGTCGGATGAAAAGCGGCTCTAGGAGAGAGGCTGCCAGAACCCCGAATAAGCCTCCGTAGATAAAACTCCGTGCGATCATCGGAACTGTCAGGCGGCTCTGTTGGCGGCGGTCATAGAAGAAAGCAACATAAGCGACCGGGATCATGAAACTGCCGACCAACACCACGGTGGGAAATAGAACCGGGTTGCGTGTCAGAATCAAAGCAACGAGAGTCGCTAAATAAAAGAAAAAACCAATTAGCAGCACTCGCCACCAAGAGTTGACTTTTGTGGGCGCGACTCTTGTCAAACCTGTTTCTTGGATCTGTCCCATTGGAAAATCCTTTCTACTTGCGGAGCATTGTGCAGGTCGCCAGGCCAAAACCTTATGAGTTCGCAGTTATCTGACATAGCGATGTAAATGGATTTATGTAAAAGCAGCAATGTCTTAATTGAGCGTTTTCATCCCCGTCAGCAATTCAATGGTAACAATAAAATATTTCTAAACCACTATACAATATTTACTATATGTTTTCAAGTTATTGTGGCTGCAATTTCGAATTTCCAGCGTCATGGTAATTCTCTTTGGTTTCTTTCCAAAGTTTGTATTCTTCAATCCATTCCTTGTTCCTTGGATTCATCTCGCCAATAAGGTGTTTTGGTATAGGGTGTTTGGGCATGCAATTTCTCCTCTTTCGCCAAGTATACAAGAAAAATGGAAGGATCTGACGTGTCTCCGCGATAACGCGACAGGCAAGGGTTATAGTTTACGTATGGGTACTGGTGAGCAACGACGCAAATAAGACGTGTTCGGGATGGTGGTTTTGGAATCAAAAAAAGTCCCTGAATTTCAAGGACTTTGCTTACACCGTTACAACTTCGAGGGCAGTCATTCACAACTCGTATTCCCTCGAATCTACCTTGTTGTTCCATGAAGTGGCATAACCGCCGGTGTGCATTTGAACTTGCTTGAAAAATACCTCGTTTTCCAATATCTCGAACGGCTCAAACTTTTCCATGATTGGTTTGCAGTTATAAATCTTTTCGGCGCTATTCCCGAATTGGACGAGTAATCTTTTGTTCTCCAGTGCTTGAACAGATAGAACTTTAGGCGTATTCATTTCTTTAAATGCAATATCCTGCTTATTTGCTTTTTGGCCTCGGCGCAGGGACTCCGTAGAGCATACCGTCTGCGCTAATATCCTCGTCAATATCGGGCCAATGGACTCCATGTCCATCCCCGCTGATTTCGTAATGCTTTCTTTGCTCGGGGTTGGCTTCACTCAATCGCCATGACCATAGCAGCGGCACGCTGATCGTACGCCCATCCATTAAATGCGCGGTGATCGAGTCGTCCGTTACTTCAATATCTTTTATTCTCGTATCAAGTTTAACCACAGTGTTCATGCCAAGCCTCAACTATCTTGTCGTGACGGGTGTCGATTAGGGCGCGTACGCGGTTCAATTCCAGTGGCGAGTAACCGTGATTTTGACTTATGCCGTTGGGTCAAGCCAGAATTTGCAAATCATTCTCTCGCGTTGCACATGGACATGAATTGGCTCGTTGCAATCAAAACTGTAGAAATAGAACCGATACGAACCAGGAATTCCTTTAACGGTGGGCATAATGTTTCCTTGCGGGTAGTATACCATTGCATATAGTAATGCATGATATTATATGATATTCAACATTGGTATAATTCCCGCATTAATCATCTGGAGTACCTCGCAAAATGACTAAAAAACTCACTGGCAATGAGATCCGCCAGACTTTCATCGATTTCTTCGTGGAGCATGGACACACCGCCGTGCCGTCCATGTCGCTTGTGCCGGGTGGGGATGCAACTCTGCTCTTCACCAACTCTGGCATGGTGCAGTTCAAGGATGTGTTCCTCGGCACCGATAAGCGCCCGTATAAGCGCGCCGTCGACTCGCAGAAGTGTATGCGCGTGGCGGGCAAGCACAACGATCTCGATGATGTCGGTCGTGATGACACGCATCACACCTTCTTTGAAATGCTTGGCAACTGGTCGTTTGGCGATTACTACAAGAAGGAAGCGATTGCCTGGTCGTGGCAGTTGCTCACCGATGTGTGGGGTTTGCCGAAAGACAGACTCTTCGCCACCTGTTTCGAGGATGAGATGGGCAGTATCCCACGTGACGATGAAGCCGCTGATCATTGGAAGGAACAGCCTGGCTTCGATCCTTCGCATGTCCTGTTCTTTGGGCGCAAGGAAAATTTCTGGCAGATGGCTGAGACGGGACCCTGCGGTCCATGCTCAGAAATACACATTGACCTTGGCGAGGAGCGCGATAACCTGCGTGGTACTGATCACATCTGTGGCGTGAATGGCCAATGTACGCGCTACCTCGAACTATGGAATAACGTCTTCATCCAATACAACCTCTTTGACGATGGGCATCTCGAACCATTGCCGCAAAAACATGTGGACACGGGTATGGGCTTCGAGCGCATCGTCTCCGTCTTACAGGGCGTCGACTCGAACTATAAGACGGACCTCTTCACCGGCTCACTCGACGTGTTGCGCTCGCTCACGGGTCACAGCGAAGCGCAGATGTATGCAGACTTCACCCCCTATCGTGTCGTTTGCGATCACGCTCGCGCCGCGGCATTCCTCATCGCGGATGGTGTCGTGCCTGGTAACGCGGGGCGCAACTATATCACTCGCATGAT
>DASWEH010000292.1:0-4491 GCA_036394895.1 Anaerolineales bacterium | reverse complement strand
GGCAGAGTCCCAGAGATCGGTATCCTTCAGCATTGATGCACAATGTTTATGCTTGGCAATGTAGTAGTGCATTCCAAAGAATACAGAGTCATACAAAGCTGCAACACCAGCTGTTTTAAGACCTTTTTGCAGGCGACGTTTCCCACCGCGGAAGTTCAAATGGGCACATATCAACGCTGTTCGTGCATCGGTCATGCTGACTGCCTCAATTAAGGTATCGTCTGGCATTGTGCCTTCCTTGTAGAATATATTTTAGCTTCAATTCCGTGTTCCAATGCCTAAAGCTCTGGCAGAAGACCCAGGTGACGGAGCATTCCCGCCAGATCCCAGATATATTGACCGCGCACCACCAGCCCATTTTCTACCTTGATCACAGACATGCCTCTCACTTGAACCTTATGTCCGGTCGCGGGGATGTTCATGATCGGACCCTGATGTGTTGCTTCTGCCACCCAGACAATTGCCAAGCGTGAATCTTCGATCAACTTATCTGTGACTACAAACTGTAGGTCAGGAAAGGCTTTCCAATAGGTTTGCAGCATATCGCGCAACCCTGGATGTCCCCGCTGAGGAGCCGATTGCCCGACATCACTGCCGATATAATCGGGAGAGTAAAAGCGGAGCACATTCTCCGGATCGTGGGAATTCCAGGCTTGATTGATAACGTCGGCGTAGGTGGCAAGATCAGTGGTCATAGGTCCTCGTTAGCAGGTGCCAGTCACTAGGGAAGTGAATGGCACCAAATTCAAGAATTACAACTGTCCTTTGCGTTGATAAGCGATGGTTCCGACAACGGTTACAAATAAGGATGCCGCGCCAATGACAATGCTGATGAGCACAGGTTCACCACTGAAGAGGGCGATCACACTGGCGATAAAACTAAATCCATTGAAGATCAATGCCATGACCAGTCCCAGCCTCACCTCACTCCACGTGCTAGTCCGTCGACCATAAAGTCCCATTACGGCATATCCCAGCGACGCGGCACCAGCCTGGCGGATGATGAAAACATCTGTCCCGTGGAAGCCTAGCAACTGCGCTCCCCAGAGTGGGATCAATAGTGGTAGCAAACCAAACGCCACGGACAAGATGGTTCCGAGGGTCACAAACCGCACATACCAAATGGAGGGATTGCCTGTTGCGCGCTCGACTCCCGCCCGACCGTGACGATTAAGTAACGATAGAGTAATGGCAATGAAGATAATGGATGCGCCAAGGATCAGATATATAAAGATATTTGTGTCACCAGCCACAAGCTGTACTACACAGGCAAAAATAGAAGCCAGGTTGAAGGTCAGTGTGCCGATGACAACTTGGCGCAATGGTGCCCAATCTCTCTGCCGAACACCCATAATCAGTGCAACGGCGTAACCAAAAGCTGCCGCGCCCGCAAGACGATAGATAAAAGCATCATTGCCAGGAAAACCAACCGCGGCGCCGGACGCGCTTCCCAGTAGAAATGGGCCTAAGCCAAAGATAAGCCCACCTGCCATGGGTAGGAGCAACAAAATACGTTCGAGATTACTGAGTTTTGTTTTATCAATATCGGAAACTGCACTAACGTGAGCTGTTGACATACCGCTATTCATGGGTTTCTCCTTTTATGGTTTTTCTAAGATAAAACGTTCAATTGATGACAACATTCTAAGCCTGTGAATTGTTCATTTTCCAGTCCAGAAACTGCTCACTTCTTGCCCAATTGCCAACGGTAGGTGTTAATTGCAAGCTCCCGCGCGATCCTGAAGAGCCAACCTGTGAAAGGTCCGCGTTGCGGCTGGTAAGTAGCCGCACCTTGCCATACCTGCCAAAAGGTTTCCTGCAGCACCTCTTCAGCTATAGCACGATCACCGATGATCTTGAGAGAAATGCCCAGCACCATTGGAGCATAGCGGTCATAGAGAGTCTCAAGCGCGGTTCGATCACTTCGAGCAACCCGGGCGATTAAAGCCTCATCGCTTAACTTTCCAAGGGACGATTGATTGCTTGTACGCAAAAATTATTCTCACTGTTGATAAAAATAAAAGAAAACTGCGATTGTCAAACGACAACCGCAGTGTAGCAAATGCTGTTACTCATTTTCCACGTCAAAAACTACTCACTTTTTGTTCAGTTTTCACCGACCTCCTGTCGCCATAGAATTTCAGTCAGGCGCTGGATACCGCTCGTGAGGTGCCTGCGATACGTACTGAATGGCAGGTCGAGCAATTCTGCGGCAGCCTCCTGGGTTGGAGCGGGATGCAGGTAAGTGGCTTCGAGGGCCTGGAACAATTTTTCATCCCGGGGATGGACACGTAGCGCTTCTGCTGCCTCTCTTATTTTGGACTTTAAGATCTCAGTTCTTTCTCTCGATCCTTCGATACTCCCTTCGCTCGCAGGACGGCGCTTTATGCCGGCCGCATCCGAAACCAGCCTCGACTTTAAGAGAGGATTCCCCGCTAACCCATTGGGACGCGCGTAATCCTGGAGGGCTTGCTTGATCGCGTTACTAAAGTCATCATGGCTCAAAAAGATAACTGGCTCAGCGGTTGGGGGAGAGGCAGCCTGCCCTGTTGCACCTACCTCCTTCTCTGCCAACCGCCCGATCCACACGGCCGGAGACATCACTCGCCAATCATGCCCATAGATTCCATAATGCTTACGGCCAACCTCAAAATCCGCTTCAGGGTAGCGAGTGAGTTCGGCATAGCTTAAAATGGCTGTCCAGAAATCTGGGTCAGCACAGGGAAAGAATGTAAACGCCAGGCTGGGAGTTGTCAGATAATGCTTGGCAACCTGGATGAAAATCAAGCTTTGAATGGGAGAGATGCCTTGATACGTATCCCTTGCCATCCAAAAACGGAATAAGGTTGCCACTTCGTTCTTACGCAGCGGAGCATGGCTTTCCAGAAACTTTTTCGTGGATTCCACAGCCGGATCCAGTTTTGCATCTTCGTCCTTCAACAAATGCAGAGGCAGAGACAAGATAAAGCCTAGCGGCGATTCTTCCGCGTCGCGCCACACGGTAACGTTTTGCGGAACCTTTCTGAACCAATACATCGCGAAGCCAGCGGATTCTTCTCCTTCGTACTTTGCTACCATTTTTTCCAACGCGGGAATATCGCTCTCTTCCAGAGCGTATGGGATCATACTGCCGGTCGTCTGCCAGTCAAAGAACGAGCGAATGACAGCATTGTCACGGTGTAAAAAAACAGTGTCAAGCATCAGGCGTTGTTGAGTTAAGCCGCTGGTCTGATTCAAACGGTCCGTGTAGTATTTGCGGGCGCGATGGTGAAGCTCCACGTACCAGTCCGGGTTGCGCCAGCGCAGGTCTGTGGCTAACGTTTCGCGTGCCAGGTCGTGAGGGAAGATGCCCTCAGCGCTCGATTCAATGAAGGATAATGCTCTCAACCACTCGAACAAGGTATGGACTCCCTCGGATGCCGAGCCAGAGGTAGGCATTCCCAGCATTTCTCCCAGCAACGTCTCAGTCGTGACGCGCACCAAGGCGCAAGCCTCCAGCGCCGTGCGGTGCGCAGGTCCCGGCACTTGTTGGACAAAACGTTCCAACAGGGTCTTGACCACATCCGGTGATTCTTCAGGATGCAAACCAATGTGTCCGCGTTGGGAGAAGACCTCAGCCACCAGCGAAAGCGCTAGGGGATGCCCATGGGTGAATTCCAATATCCCTTGTTGGTGATCGGAAGGCAATCCACGCTTGCTGAGGAAAGCCCGTCCTTCCTCCTGGCTCAAGTTACGAAGGGAAATGACCCGCACCAGATCCTGCCACCCACTGTCGCCCTGCCAGGCCGCATCCGGAGCGTTACGTCCTGCAAGCACCGTCAAAACGGTATCGGGAAGTTGCGGTAGAAAGGTTGTGCGCAACCAGCCATCGAGCGGAGTGAATACTTCGTAGGTATCAATAAGGATCACGGTCCGTTGAGGCGAAGCATCCAGCAGATCGGGTATGGAGGTGCCGTTGTGTTGTCCCAGCAATGTGCCAAGTGATTTGATAAAAGCATCCGGTGAAAGGTCGATGTGACGCGCATCCAGATAGATGGGTCGTGCTCCATAGCGTTCACTGAGAAGCGCAAATTCCTGTAGAAGTGTTGTTTTTCCTACACCACCGGGACCAAAAATGTGAAGGATGTAAAAAGGGAGGATCTCGGCGCGCAAGGCAGACTCGAAAACGGAAAGTTCTCCATCCCGCCCGACAAAACGGGTGTGACGCGCTTCCACAAGACGATCAGCTAAGCTAGGCGACATATTTTCTCCGAGACAGATCTGCGTTTACCTGTAATTTATTTTACAACGTTTTTAGTGGAAATTGGCTGCGTTTGTGCGGCCGTAGAATTAATTCCCTCTTGCAGTGGGTGTTAGCCCAAAGTAGAAATGTCCCTTTTCACCAAAGTTAAAATGTCCCCTTTGAAGGGACAAGAAAATGGACGAACTCCTACAGATGAGCGCAAAAGAATTGAACCGAGTAGAAGTAATGCAAAAGCTCTCCGAAAAACG